>CANSKM010000005.1 GCA_947647475.1 uncultured bacterium | reverse complement strand
ATCAAATCCTTTGCTTGAGAGTTTTTCGGGAATGCGATAACGTCTCTGATTGAAGGAGAATCCGTTAAAAGCATAACAAGACGGTCAATCCCAATGCCCATTCCGCCTGCGGGGGGCATTGCAACTTCAAGAGCCTCAATAAAGTCTTCGTCAATTCCCATAGCCTCTTCATCGCCTGCTGCTTTGGCTTTTGCCTGTGCTTCAAAGCGGTTTCTTTGGTCAATCGGGTCTGTAAGCTCTGAAAATGCATTTGAAACTTCCCAACCGTTAATCCTTGTTTCAAACCTTTCCGTAAGCCTCGGGTTATCCCTGTGAACCTTTGCAAGCGGGGAAATGTCTCTCGGGTAATCAAGAATATGAACAGGCTGAATTAATTTCGGTTCAACCCTTTCTTCAAAAATCTTATCCAAAATTTTACCCCAAGAGTCTGATTCTTCAACTTCTATGCCCATTTTCTTCGCTTCAACCGCAGCCTCTTCCACGGTCAATTTTTCGCTGAAATCAACCCCTGTAAATTCTTTAATTGCACCGAGCATTGTTTTTCTGTCCCAAGGCGGTGTCAAGTCAAGCTCTTTGCCTTGGAATGTAATTTTGGTTGTACCCAAAACGTCCATTGCAACTGATGATACCATATTTTCCATTAAAACCATCATATCATTGTAATCAACGTATGCCTGGTAAAGTTCGAGCATTGTAAATTCAGGGTTGTGGCGAATATCGATGCCTTCGTTTCTGAAGTTTCTGTTGAGTTCAAAAATCTTCTCGTTCAAACCGCCCACAAGAAGCCTTTTTAAGTGCAATTCAGGAGCAATTCTCATATACATTGGCATTGATAGCGCGTTATGATATGTTTCAAAAGGCCTTGCAGAAGCGCCCCCTGCCTGTGTTTGAAGCATCGGAGTTTCAACTTCCAAAAACCCTTCGTTTGTTAAATATTCCCTAATCTTCTGGATAATCAAACTTCTTTTTTTGAAGGTATCGCGTACTTCCTGGTTTACAACCAAGTCTAAATACCTTTTTCTATACCTTGTATCCACATCCACAAGCCCGTGAAACTTTTCAGGCAAAGGTCTTAAAGACTTTGACAAAAGTTTTAAATCAAGCGCTTTGATGCTGAGTTCCCCTCTCGGCGTTCTTCTTATTGTGCCTGAAAACCCTACAATATCACCCACATCAAGAAGCTTTAATACTGCAAGCTTGTCTTCGCTCAAATTTTCTTTATGTGAAAAAATCTGAATTTTACCGGATGAATCCATAAGGTCAATAAACATCCCGGTGTTGCGCATTGCCATAATACGCCCCGCAACAGAATAGTTATCTTCGGTTTCTTCGCCCGCAGGAAGGGTTTCATAGCGCTTTTGAAGTTCTGCCGCGCTTATGTTTCTATCGTATGAATACGGATAAGGATTAATTCCCTTGTCGATTAAATCGGTAAGTTTTTGAATTCTTGCCTCTCTAATCCCGTCAAGTGTATTATTTGTCGATTCCATAATAATTCTCCAAACTGCTTTATATAAAAAATTATAATTGAAACATAGAAAGTGGTAAATATTTGGCAAAAGAAAAGGGCATCGATAAGGTTACAAAAATCAATGCCCGAAAAGTTGTTCATCTAAAATTTGTGCGAGCTTACCAGTAGCTCAGGCACCGCCTGACATCTTCTATTCCCCATCGCCCCAATCCCCAAAATATATAAATACATAGCCGCCCAAACCTTTGGCACCGCCCTGCGCCCTTGGTGTTGCACTATATTTCCAGGCGCCGCCGCCTCCGCCCGTGCTTCCTGCGGCAAGGTTTTGAATAATGTTGCTGTTAAAAGCCTTGTCAGATAAGCTTCTTGAAAGTGCAAAGGGCATGTTGCTTTCCGTATTTGTGCACTGCCAGGTTGTTTCTTTGTTCACAACAATCGAGCCTGTGTTCAAACCCCCGCAGGGTATTCCGTTTAAGCCTGCATCGTTTGAAGCAAGGGGAGAGGTTTTTGGGTTAATTCCGCCGTTTCCGCCGACACTTGTTTCTTCATCTTCGCTTTTAACGGCATCCGTACCAACGGTTTCTTCTGAATTTTTCGGGAAAACCTCGCCCCCGTCTGTTTTTGTGCCTGTTGCAAGTTTGCTTGCAGCCCCTGCTTTTCCTATTTCAGGCAATTTCCCCGTATCAGGATTCCCTGAAACACCTGCCAAGCCGCCACCTCCGCCTAAAACTTCATATTTTGCAACCTTGATGTCGCCTCTTGTAATTTCAACGTAGCTTGAGCCGCCGTCGGTTCCTTTTGCGTTAATGGAGCCTCCCGCGCCGCCGTGCCCGACTTGAACTTTGATTAAATCTTTCGGGCGAACCTGAACATTTTTAACATGGAGCACGGTTCCTGCGGCTCCGCCTCCGCCGCCAATCCCGGGGTATGTGGGTGAGTGCCAGGCTTCAACTCTTCCGCCTTCGCCCGAATTGCCGTCCGCGCAAACTGCATCTGTTGCATTTGTTCCCTGCTCGCATGTGGTGCCGTTTCCGCCTTTTCCGTATGTCGATGTGCCAGAACCTGCGGCCCAAACGCTTGCTCCGCCATATCCTGCGCTTTCAAGAGTGCTGTTTCCTGAATTTCCGGCTTTTCCTGAAGCAGATGTCACGGCCTCAACGGGCAAAAGGTTGCATGCAAGGCTCACGCCGCCCGCTACGTTGTAATTTTCGTTTGTTTTATCAAAATATATGCAGTTTTCAGTCACCGCCTTGCCGTTTGTGCCGCCGGAGCTTTTAGAAGCGCCCACACCGGGGTTTCCGCCCGGCACGGTTAAGGACCAGAGAAGGGTTGTGCCGTCGTAGATTTCAACTTTTGAAGGGCTTCCCGCGCCGCCGTAGCTTGAAGCGTTTTCTTTTGTGCCGCCTTTGCCGCCAAAGCCTGCGTAGGTGATGATTTTAGCCTCGTCATTTTTAACGGCTTCAGATATTACGCTTGATGGGATATTTAATTCGACATAGCTTCCTGAACCCCCGCCCCCGCCGACATACGGCGTGAACGACTGTGTTTCCTCCAGAACACAACGGACACTTTGTGGATAACTTGTAGGACGTGTACCATATAGTGTCCATGTTCCATTACCACTATCATTAAGAAAAAAGAAGTTCCAATTGCTTGTACTTGGTCCATTTGCAGACCATACACAATCTGCTTCTCCGCGTTGCCCAGCATTTAGAGCCGCATCGCTACTATTACAATTTGCTGTAAAATTATTAGTATAGGAACATAATGCCAATTTTAGCCAAATTGTTTTTGTATTCCATTTATTAAGTATCTCATCTCCAGGTAATTTCCATTTATCACCCGTTTTGGCCGCAAGATATTTACAAGCATTTTCTGCAGCGTCATGAGTGCATACAGCCCTGCTGCAACCAGGATAATAGTACGCCATTTGTTTTTGATCATTAGAACAATTGCTACCTGTGTTTGTATAACTTGTCCAACAAGTGCCTCCCGTGAAAGCACCTCCGTTTATTTGATTAAACTTTGTAACACAGTACCCCACACCATCGTACGTCGCAAAATTTTCACCTGTGTTTCCAACCGTATCTGTTTTTCCATTACCATAAAGCCTACAGTTATTTTCAGAAGGAGCCGCATAGCCTGAGGCAAAGAAATTCCCCCCTCCACCACCTGCGCCGGCGCCGGAGATTTTTATTAAGATATTTTTCGTGCTTTTGTCAAAAGTTTTTGTTTGAATATTGTAGTTTGTTCCGGTTGAGCCTGTGCCGCCAGTGGCTGTCACCAAGTTTTTCAAACTGCTTGAAGCAACCATATCAGCAGCCCCTCCGCCCCCGCCCCCGCCTGAGGCGATGATTATACCTGCATTATAGCTGTTGTCAGGAACGATACACCCGTCCGCTTCTGTTAACTTTTGTAACAATTCGTTACTATCATTTACATAAGCACAGTAAACTTTTGGAATTATTGCTCCGCCTGTGCCGGAGACTGTTATATGCTCATTAATTTTCTTTGTCATAACGGGCGCCAGAGCCGCCATTAACAATGACGCCACCAATAATGCCATGAGCATTTCAACAAGAGAAAAAGCAAAATTTACCCGTTTGGGTAGTGCAAATATTTTTTTCATACGTTATCCTTAATTATTGTATTACTTTTGTATAATATGTCTACTATAAGATAACAATTCTAACCATATTTGTCAAATAGGGAATAAAATTTTACGATAAAAACATGCTAGAAACTACTGATATAAAAGAATTAATAACCATTTTACTCTTTAGAAAAGGGTATTCCATGAGGCGTCTTGTTAAAAAAATGAATGAAGCTGGCTACCCAGAGATGACAATCGGCGGCTTTTCAAAGATGCTTAATACAAGGTCCATAAAATTTACAAGGGTACAGGAAATTTTAGAATTTTTGGGCTACGGGCTCAAAGTGGTTGAAAAACCGCAACAAAAAGAACAATAAATTATCTGACAATAACATCTGACGTGGTGGAATTTGAATTATGACAAGTTATAAAAGCAAAGCCCAAACTATAATTTCAAAAAACCTGAAAAAATACAGGGAACTTGCCGGCATCACTCAAATTAATTTAAGCGTTAAAATACACAAAAGCTCTGAATACATTTCAAGGATTGAGCGCGGAGTTATGCTTCCCGGGGTTGAGGTTTTGTATGAAATTGCAGACGTTTTGGATATTAACCCTTGTCTTTTAATTTCAAATAATAAATAAAATCATTAAATAGCAAACCAATTAAGGCGGAACGATAGTAATAAAAGACTTTTCAGCGGCGTTGGTTCCTGGATTGCTTCGTCGCTGTCGCTTCCCTCGCAATGACAGGTGGCCATTGAATGAATTTCAGCAAACACTGCAAAAGCAAGTAAGCACTTGAATAAAAAGGTACAAAAAAGCCTTATCCCGTAAAGGACAAGGCTTTTTAAATCTATGTTGTCTTTAAACCTTACTTAATGTTTGAGAATGTCCAAGCATCAAGATTCGGGTTTTCAGCCATTTTGGAATCATCTTCATCTTCCATACCGGCTTGAGTTCCAGCGTGGGCAATCGGTTTATACAATCTGTTGTAGTATTCAACAACCATTCTGTCAGAGTTGAAGTAAGCTTCTGAAGTTCTCATAGCTTGTCTCATCAACCTTGCCCATTCTTGTTTGTTTTCATAGTATGTCGGAATAATTTCGTTTTCTAACGTGTTCATTACACATTGATGATCTTTCCAGTGTCTTTCTTCCCAAGGAATATCGTCGTCTAAGCCCGGGTATTCAACAGTGTAGCCGTTGATTCCAGGGAATGTACCTTCAACTGTCCAACCGTCAAGAATTGAGAAGTGAAGCGCACCGTTCATATTGGCACTCATGCCTGATGTTCCTGAAGCTTCGAAAGGTCTCAAAGGTGTGTTTAACCAAATATCTGAACCTTTTTTAAGTCTTGCAGAAAGCGCAAGTTCATATCCCGGAAGAACAACAACGTTTTTCATGTTGTAAGATTCTTTTAAGATTTTGTTGAACATTTCTTTACCCATAGTATCATCCGGGTGGAATTTACCTGCAAAGATTAATTGAACTTTGTTTTCGTTTAATAATTTTTCGATACGCGGTTTATCCATTAAGATAAGCCAAGCACGTTTATAATCTGCAAATCTTCTTGCCCAAGTAATTGTAAGAACGTTCGGATCAAACCTTTTGCCTTGAACGTCTGAAATGTATTGAAATAAATCCTTTTTCATTTCATGTTTTGCATTTAATAATTCATCATCACTTTGAGCGTTTGCAATTCTCGGATCTTGCCAATAGTGTTGATTTACGGCGTTTGTAATTGCCTTAATCGGGCATTTACCGCCTACCCAATCCCACATTTTCTTTGCAACAAGGCCGTGGAGCTGGGATACAGCGTTTGCAATACGGCTCATGCGAAGTGCTGCAACTGTTAGAGAGAAGTTTTCGCCACCAAGTTCAACCGCAACTTCACGAGAAGCGCCTGAGAAGAAACCGCCTTCAACAAGAGTGTCAACCCAGTGAACTTCGTTACCTGCAGCAACAGGAGTGTGAGTTGTGAATACAACTTTTTTCTTAACTTCTTTAAGGTTGCCGTTATATTGTCTTAATAATTCAAATGCGGCAGGAAGCGCGTGGCCTTCGTTCATATGGATAACATCAAAATTGTATCCGACTTCTTGAAGAATTCTTACACCGCCGATACCAAGAATTGTTTCTTGTGCCACACGGATTTTTTCATCACCGTCGTATAATTTGTGGCATATTCTTCTTGCCCATTCGGAGTTTCCGTCAACATCCGTTGTTAAAAGATATACAGGGCAAGAACCGAACAAGTGCGGCTCTACTCTATACGCTTTAACAATAACATCTTCGCCGAAAACATTTACTTTTGTTTGAACATTTAAGTCTGTTAAAAAGTCATAATGTTTTCTGATATATGCAACTTCAACTTCGCCGTTTTCATCGATTCTCTGATCGTAATATCCGTATGACCAAAGAATAGTAACACCAACCATAGGCATTTGAAGGTATCCTGCTGATTGCATGTGAGAACCTGCCAAAAAGCCAAGACCGCCTGAATAAGTTGCTAAAGATTGGTCCAATGCGATTTCCATTGAAAAGTATGCTACGTTAGGTAATGACATATTTTTCGTCCTTTATTATCTAAACTACTCTACATTCAAAATATTAACACAAACATTCTTTTGGTTCTAAATGAACTAAAAATCTAGTCCTTTTGTATTAATTATTTTGCCTTAACAATTATATTTAAAAAAGGGATAATTTCAAACCATGAAATTTTCTTTGCAACAAAACTTAATAAAAATATGCCGGTTTATGAGGCAAAACATTGTGTTGTACAAGGTTTCAGTTTATACAATCCGCAAAATCAACCGGAAACATTAAGCAAAACTTCGGGATATTCTTTTGCAACAAGCTCGCCAAACTTTTCTTTACTATATTTACTATATGTAAGATCTGTTTCATGAAACACAAAGCCCGTCCGCATTTCATAATCTTCAAATTTTATTTCTTCGCCTTTTTGCAACTTTTCTATCATAAAAAGTTTTTTGTGCATTTCTTCATAACGGTCTAAATCCCCATCATAGATACTTCTATACCTTGCAGCAGCACCTGATTTATAATCCGCAAAGCCGAGCCACGGGTCAATTATAATATCCATTTCTTTCCTTGTGTTTAAATCCGTAATGGTAAAAGAATGGTCCAAATTGCTTGCAGCAGCGTATTCTTTTTCTTTTGTTTTCCTGTTTACAAATTCAACTTTATAAAATAAATTTACACGGGAAGAATTGCAAAACCCGTTTGCACAAAGCGCAGCAAGCGCTATTTTTGAACTTTCGGTACAATTTCCCGCTTTGCACTCTAAAATTTGCGATAAATCATACATGGATTTCGTATCAAACATAGAATATTGTGAATACTTCTCCGCCTCGTCACAACTTCTTCTTAGCACAAAAATCTTATCCCAAAGCCCCTGAGAAATTTCATCCGCCTTTTTCTTTTTTGATGAACCCTTCCTTGTAACTTCATAAAAATCATCAACATACGTTGCACTCAGCATCGGAAAAGTTTGCTTCGCTTTTCTCATTAAACAATCTGCACGCTTAATCTCCTCGCTTCTGCCCGTAAAGTTTTGAGGATAAGATAAACAATTATTAAATTTTAACGGAGAAACTCGCATAAGATATTAAAACTTAAAAATAAAATTCTTTGCCCGAGTCATGTTTGCCGGTTTACACAGGATGCACTTTTTTAATTTTACAATTCTTTGTGTATGCCGAATATTTTTCTGTATATATAAAATTAGCCCCAAATCACCTATTGACGAATTTTAAAAATAGTGAAAGAATATAGAAGACAAATAAAAGAAAAAGGACCGGAAAATGAAAATAGCTAAAAACCTCTGCGAGCTTACAGGAAACACTCCCCTTGTTGAAATTAACAAGCTAAACAAAAATGGCTACGCTAAAATTTACGCTAAGCTTGAATGCTTCAACCCTGCAAACTCTGTAAAAGACAGGGTTGCTTTGAATATGATTGAAGAGGCCGAAAAAAGAGGTGAAATTTCACCTGAAAAAACGGTGATAATCGAGCCCACAAGCGGAAATACAGGGATAGGCCTTGCTTGGGTTTGCGCAATTAAAGGATATAAATTAATCATCACAATGCCCGACACAATGAGCATTGAGCGCCGCCTTATGATGAAAGCCTACGGCGCAGAGCTTATTTTAACCGAAGGCGCAAAGGGAATGAAGGGCGCCATTGAAAAAGCGGAAGAAATTAAAGCCAAAACCCCTGGTGCCGTTATCATTGGCCAGTTTGTAAACCCTGATAACCCCGCGGCACACGAGAAAACAACCGCTGTTGAAATTTTAAACGACACTGATAAAAAAATCGACATTTTAGTCGCAGGGGTCGGCACAGGGGGCACAATTACAGGGGTTTCAAGGCGAATTAAAAAAGAATTACCGAATTTTAAAGCAATCGCTGTAGAGCCGGCAACATCTGCAGTTTTATCCGGCGAACCTTCGGGGCCCCACAAAATTCAGGGCATTGGCGCGGGTTTTGTCCCAAAAACCCTTGATACCAGCGTTTTAGATGAAATTTTAAAAGTTTCAAACGAAGATGCCATCCAAACCGCAAAAGATTTAGCCAAAAAAGAAGGAATTTTATGCGGAATTTCATCCGGCGCGGCAATGTTTGGGGCGCTTGAAGTTGCGGCTCGTCCCGAAAACAAAGACAAGATTATTGTTGTAATTTTGCCGGATTATGGCGAAAGATACTTATCCAGTGTGCTTTTTGAAGATTTAAAATAACCAAAATCCTTATATAATTATAATATAGCCCTGCTTGCAAACCTGCCGCAGGGCTGTTTATTAGTTTTCAGCCTTCCCAAGGGCCGCTTGAAGCTCCGGAATGGTCTGTTTTGCCTCTGCCACAAGGGAATTTATCATCAAAAGAATAATGTCCGTTTCTTTGTCTCCCATAAGTTTTTCATAAAGCAAATTACCCAAAACTTCCGCCTTTTCAAGGCTTTCAAAACACTTCCGTATCAATTTGTTTACATCTTCCGTCATACTTTTTCCTTTCTTAACGTGTGGTGCTTAATAAGCTCTACTGATTGTTTCACACTGAATTATAACAGATAATCAAAAAATGAACAAGGAATTTGTAGCAAAAATTGCAAAAAAGATAAAAACTTTAAGAGAAGAAAGGGGAATGTCCCAATTGGCTCTTGCACTTGAAATTGGAGTTACCCCGGGCGCTATTGGTAATTTAGAAATTGCAAAAAATGATACAACTTTATCCCGATTATACGACATTGCCAACGCCCTCGGCGTCGAACCCTACGAACTCCTAAAATTCGACTAACCTCAACCAATGGTCACGTCATTGCGAGGGAAGCGACAGCGACGAAGCAATCCAGTAAAATTTGACACTTCCGCATACAAGAAATATCATTTAAAAATGGTCAAACAATCATATGTTTATATATTATTTAGTAAAAAGACAGGAACCCTTTATACGGGTGTCACTTCCGATTTAATAAAACGCGTTTGGGAACATAAAAATAAAGTGGCGGAAGGTTTTACAAAAGCACATAATGTTGATAAACTTGGATATTTCGAGATTTTTGAAGATATAAACGAAGCAATAGCAAGAGAAAAACAGATTAAAGGTGGCTCAAGAAAAAAGAAAATCCAGCTTATTGAAAGCACTAATCCAAATTGGATTGATTTATATGAAAGCCTTTTATAGTTTAATCTTCCTGGATTGCTTCGTCGCTGTCGCTTCCCTCGCAATGACGGGTGGGCAATTTAAACCTTCTGCACGATACCTCGCAATGACGGTGACCATTAATTAATTTCCCCCTTGCTTTGAATTGTTTAAAAATGGTATAAAATATTGTATAAAACCATATAAAATTGTGCAAAAAAAGGAGCGCCAAGGTTACAAAAGCGCCCCGAAAAGTTGTTCATCTAAAATAATTTACATTAAAGCCCAAAAAGAAATTATGACCCGTTTGGGCGAATTTTTTTGCCTACTCGGAACCTCCCCAATCTCCAAAGTAGATGTAGGCGTAGCCGCCAAGGCCTTTTGCGCCGCCTGAAGCCCTCGGGGTCGCGCTGTATTTCCAGCCTCCGCCGCCCCCGCCTGTGCCGCCCGGGGCAAAGCTTTCAAGAATTGAGCTTGAAAATACGGAGTCTGAGAGCGCTCTTGAAAGTGCAAAAGGCACGTTTGAACCCGAGTTTGCGCACTGCCAGGTCGTTTCCTTGTTCACTTTAATTTCGCCTGTGTTCATACCGCCGCATGGAATTCCGCTTGCGACACCATCTGTCGTTACAAGAGGGGAGATTTTTTCATTCACACCGCCGTTTCCGCCGATGCTTGTAGTTTCATCCGTGCTTGCAACGGCGTTTTCGCCCGCCGTGTCATCCGCGTTTTTCGGAAAAAATTCGCCGCCCGTTGTTTTTGTGCCGCTTGCGATTTTGCTTGGGGCGCCCCCTGTGCCGATTTGAGGTGTTTTTGCAGTGTCAGGGTCCCCCGAAACCCCGGGCAATCCGCCACCCCCGCCTAAAACTTCATATTTTGCAACAACCGCCTCTCCTCTCACGATTTCAACATAGCTGGAGCCGCCATCCGTTCCTTTCGCGTTCACAGAACCGCCTGCGCCGCCATGGCCCACCTGAACTTTAATTAAATCTTTCGGGCGGACCTGAATGTTTGAAATGTGCAAAACCGTGCCTGCAGCGCCGCCACCGCCCCCGACACCCGGGTATGTGGGTGAATGCCAAGCTTCAACCCTTCCGCCTTGGCCTGCTCCACCTTCAGAACACACGGCATCGGTTGCGCTTGTCCCTTGTGTGCAGGTTGCTCCGTCTCCGCCTTTGCCGATTGTGGGCGTCCCGCTTGCAACCCAAGCACTTGCACCGCCTTTACCTGCGGTATCGAGGGTGCTGTTGCCGGAATTTCCTGCCTTTCCTGCAACATGGGATGTTAACCCGGGGATTAAGTTGCACTCTATCTGGCTTTCTACCTTGTAGGCATCGTTTGTGGAATCATAATATGTGCATTTTTCGGTCACCGCAAGGCCGTTTGTTCCTCCTGCAGATTTAGAGGCGCCCGTGCCTGCGTTTCCGCCGGGAACACCAAGCTTCCAAAGAATTGTGGAGCCGTCGTAGATTTCAACATAGGAAGGAGAGCCGTTTACCCCTTTTTGGGAAGCCGTTTCTTTAGGGCTTCCCTTGCCACCTGCGCCAGCAAGAACACGGATTTTGGCGTTGCCGTTTTCTGTAGCTTTGCTTATAACGCTTGTTGGGACATTTAATTCAAGATAGCTCCCTGAACCCCCGCCCCCGCCAAGATACGGCGTGAACGACTGTGTTTCCTCCAGAACACAACGGGTGGAACATGCACCACTACCGCAACTAGTTTTATTAAAAGAACCTGGCACACCTAAAAAATAAGAATTACTACTTGAATCACCGTGTAAAATCTCTGGAATACAGTCACTACCAGGGCATTTGCTTGTATCATCACATTGCGAAGCACCGGTACCAGTGTTTGCCCTATCGCCACACAATTGCAAACCACTATCACCCTTGCCGGTAGAAATATTGTTAATATATGTGGCCCACGCACTTAATTCATTAAGTGTTGGCAACCTGCCAGCCGTTCCACCAGTAGGCTTCCAATTTTGGCAAATTATATTTGCAGCATTCCATTTGCATACTGTTCTGTAGCAACCCGAATAAGAACCACCAGCACTGTCGCAAGCATACGAACCACTATCTTTTGCTGTGAACAAACTACTGCTTTGATTTCCAGTCCAACAACAATAGTTTCCAGAACAATTTGTTCCTGCAGGAACAGTAGTTACCCCCGTTATACTTGTTGAAGGACTGGCGCCTTTTTCAGTATGAGTTTCACCTGGATTGTATTTTGAAACGCAAACATCTTTGCCGCCGTTCCATGCCGCTTTGATGTAAATTCCGAAAGGTTCGCAGTCGGCTTGGGATTTCGGTGCGGCAACACCCGAAGCAACGTAATTTCCGCCGCCGGCGCCCGCACCTCCGCCTGCAATCTTAATCAAAATGTTCTTTGTGCTCTTATCAAAAGTTTGAACACTTTCTGTATATGAGGCAGAATTGCTTGCCCCTGCTACACCGGAGGCATTTGTTAAGTTTTTTAAACTGCTGCTTGATGCCATATCAGCAGCCCCTCCGCCGCCCCCACCGCCGCTTGCGAGGATTATACCCATGGCGTATGTATTATCCGGAACGATACAGGCATCCGCTTCTGTAACTTTTCTTAACAATTCGTTACTATCGTTTACATAAGCACAGTAGGTTTTGGGAAGAATTGCACCGCCTGTACCGGAGACAATAACGTTCTCATTAATTTTCTTTGTCATAACAGGTGCCAAGGCCGCCATTAGAAGGGAAGCCACCAACAACGCCATTAACATTTCAACAAGAGAAAAGGCAGATTTTTTGGAATTGTCAGGCATTGCCTGACCTACGGATATTCCTGCTTTATCTTGCAATGACGCGACCATTAATTCGCTTTCGGTCGCATTCCTGCAGTGGCGGTGAATATTTGACGTTTTATAAATCTTTCGCATATTTTGTCCTTTCCTTATGCAATTTTTGCCACATTTTTGATGTAATTTTTTCAAATTTTAGCACTTTTATTCTCATTTTTCCATATTTTAGCATTTTTTGCAAGGAAAATTGCCAAGTTGTGCAATAAAGAATAAAAAAATCCATATTATCCTTAGAAATAAGGAGATAAAAATGGGCAGATTAAAAAAACTTATCGGCGCAAGAATTAAAGAAATCAGAACAAAAAGGGGCCTCACCCAAGAGCAGCTTTCTATTAAAACAGGCATTGCGCTTTCCACGATGTGCAGGCTTGAAAACGGCGTGAACATGCCAAGGGAAGAAAACCTTGAAGAGCTTTCAAAGGCGCTTGATGTAAACATTGATGCGTTTTTTAAATTTGAACATTACGAAGGGGACAGAAATTCAAAAATTGTAAAAATTTGCGATATGTTAAACAAACTTAGCGATGATGAGATTACAATTGTTCAAAAAATTATCATCAGCATTTTGGCATAAAACCCCTTAAACCCTTTCCCCAAAAAGATTTGACCCCGTTTTTAAAAAGTTTCAGGTGTGGTAAATATATACCTTTTTTTATTTCAAAAATGAATTATTATTTAAACATACATAAGGAAACGAAAAATTTCCGCATTGCTGAATTAAACTATCTAATTTGCGTGTTCACACCGATTTGCTATTTGCAGGTTGATGTAAACACGCAAAACTTTAAGGCATCTTTATATTTATTTCCAAGGTGCGCCCAATCAAAAAGAATAACACCGCTTGATTTCAAGCTTCTTGAAACATTTATTTGTTTTAATAAATCTTCAGCTTCACCTTCCATAAACCCGACGAAAAGCCCCGGATAGATAATCGTTTGGGATGGCACTTTGGCTTTAATTTCTTTGAACATGATTTCAAACAGGGTATCATCCGATGTTAAAATTAAGGGTGTCAGAGCATCAACATCCCCTTTATTTGCCCATTTTGCCCAATCCTGTTGTTTTGTTTCAAGGGCTGTTTTATAATCCGGGAAAATTACAGTTGAAAGCACGGCCTTGCCCTTTGTTGCCTTGTGCATTTTTGAAACGTAAGAATTTATTTTATCCTGTCTGTATTGGTTCCAAGTATCCCAAAGCGGATCTTTATATTTAATATTTGCAGGATCTTTATCATAGAATTTTTTAAACTCTGCCCTTGCATATTCAGTGTAGCCCCAATTTGAAGCATCATAGCCAAGAGAGCTTGCCTTTTGGGCGCTCGGGTATCTTATATAATCGAGGTTTATACCGTCAACGTTATAATCATTTATAATTTCTTTTACAAGAAGAACAAGGAAATTTTGCACTTCAGGGTTTGCAGGGTCGATAAAATAACCGTTATGTTCCACAGGATGTGAAACATAGCCTTCTTTATCAAAATTTGCTTTGTTTTTATTTCCCCACACGGGCTTTATTGAAAGTATTGAATTTGGGTCGTTTGAAGGATGCTTATTTCCGACATAGAAACTTTCAAACCAGGTGTGCACTTTCATTCCACGGGCGTGAGCTTCCGTTACATAAGCACGAAGCACATCAAACCCTCCAAATATCGGGTTTTGGCCTGTGAAATTATATGAGCGCATTGTTTTGCTTGGAAAAATTGTGTATCCGTGGAAATACGTTTCAAGAAAAACCGTGTTTATTCCGATAGCCTTCATATTATCAAGCGTTTTTCTAACTTCCCAAAGACTTTTTTCTGTCGGGCGAATCCAGGTTCCTTTGAGTTCATTTTCAATGTATGGAAGAGAATAATTAATTGCAATCTTGGACATTTCAACGGAAGATTTGGCGTAGCTTACAGCCATATTGTCGTTTGCTTTGTTTGATTTTCTTAAATCCTGTTTTGCCCTTTTTAAATAATATTTCGCACGTTTTTCGCCGGGGTTTTCCTGAATTTTTTTGGCACTGTCCAGAAAATTTTCAACTTCTTTTATTTTTTCTTTGGCGTAAAAACGATAGCTATCGACTGTTGTATAGGCAGTGATTGTATTTGTATTTTCATCGATTAAAATATTTGTTCCGATTTTGAGATTGTTTGTAATCCATTTTTTAGCGCTTCCATGGCCTGAAATTACATAGCCGCTTCTTGGGATAAGGCTGTTTGCACCTGTGAGCCTTACTACTCTGTCATTTTCAATAACGGCTTCCTTCCCAAATTCGTTTGTACCTGTTGTTCTTCCAAAATTTTGTTTATATACAACAAGCTGGCCCGGGCCTCTATATCCGGGGAAATTTGCGCCGAGCGCGTTTATTGTGTTTGAAGGGTAGATTGCACTTATTTTGAAGGAAGATTTTGAAATTACTCTTTTATTATTTAAGATTTCGCGGTTGTCAACTTCCCATGTGCTAATCATCGGGGCAGTTGATGCAAACGCCGCATTTTGCGCAGCACAACAGTTTAGCGCAAAAATTCCTAATATTAATAATGTAAAAAATCTCCTCATACCCCCTTATTTTACATTAAAAAATAAAATATTAGCCATATTTAAAAAAATGTAATATAATATCTTTAAAAAGGAATGTATTACAGGAGAAAACGCGCTTATGGCAGGCAAGCACCAAGACACGATACCCATAGAAGTTTGTATTTTGACAAAAGAGCACAACATTAAAGGAACGGTGCATGTTTCAAAATATACAAACACAAACCGTGAGCTTACCGACCTTTTAAACGACAGAGAGAAGCGCTTTTTAGCTGTAACGAATGCTGAAATTATGGGCAAAGATTCTTCTGCCCCAAGAAGATACGACTTTTTAGAAGTGCATATTGACGCGATTGTAATGGTTCATCCTTCAAACCAGGTGCTCTTTAAGGAAACTTCAAAGGCACAGGAAGACATTATGCGCTTTAGAGAATTAAGAAATAAATTAAGCCAGACAAAACCGTTTTAAGAAAGGCTTTTTGTGCCATTATTAAAATTCACACATAAATAAGCTTTGTGTGCCTTAGTTTTTGCGTGCTAGAATAAAAACAAATCCGTTGAAAATTTAAGATTTTGAGATTTTATAGCCTCATCATCGAAAACAGTACCCGCAGTTATTCCAAAGTTACTGTTTTTAAAGAGCCTTGGAGTATATTTAAGCCCAAATTCGTTTTCATAAATTTTAGAATCCTGATTAAATTTATTTGCAAAAGTGAAAGAAATTTCATCGGTCAATTTCAAGCTCGGCGTTAAATATAGCTTTTTTGAATTTATACTCGCATCCGGGTTTTGATATTTAACTTCCATTCCGCCCGTTAAAGAAAGCCTGCCTTCGGGGTTTAGGGTGGCACCTGTTTTTGATTGATAATATTCTGTCATATAATCATCAAGGTCTTTTGCAGAATTTGAAAAAATTGAAATGCCTGCTTTTTTAATCTCTAAACCGGTTTCCGGGGCCTTATATGTTTCCCTGTAAGCTTTTGGAAGGGATTTATCCAAATTTAATTTTAAACTTTCGCTTTCAATAAAAATTTCATCACAAAACAATTCTTCTTCATAGGCAAATGCTTTGGGCAAAAGCATCCCAAAAGAAAAAAGGAGTGATGAAATTAAAAAAAGGATAAATCTTTTCATACCAAAATTTTAAACCATGATGTTAAAAATTCAAACTTTTGTGGAATTTTACAAACTGATGGTAAAAATTTTAGAAAAAAGGAGTGTTTAAAAGGTTACATTCTCCCTTATTATTTCCCGTAGGAGTGCAAATATGCTTTTGAAAGATGTTTCATATAAGATTTTTTAAACTCTTCAGAAGAACATTTTTCAACAACAGTCGGAACCACTATCATAAACAGGCAGAAAACACCTGCAAAAACAATCAAACTAAGGATTTCAAACATTTTTACCTCGTTTCTTTAAATAAACTTCCTTGTGTACCTTGTGTATATACCTAACATTCGGCAGCAAAAGACAAAATCTTTATTAATTCAGCATAAAATTTAATAAAAATTAACAAAGACAAAACTTGTCCAATGGCTAAAAAAGCCTGAGAACAAGCAAAAACAAAAATCAAGGCGGAGATTTTTAAAATGTCAGAAGATTTTAATATAGAAAAAGTATTACCACTCCTTTTTTGTTCAAAGTGCGGATGCAATTTTGAAACAGATGATGCAAAAATTTTAGTCACAGGAAATGATACAGTAATTGTAAAAGTGACCTGCAAAGGTTGCGGAAAAAAATATGCACTGGCCTTTATGGATTTAACCTTCCCAATGTTTGCACAAAGCTATGGCGGGACTGAAGATTTTGAAGAAAGTGCTTTTGAAACTGAGACCTGCACAGAAAGCGCCATAGAACAAGATGATTATTGCTTTGAAGAAAAATATTCAACGGGAAATCTTGGAAACATTATGGGGCACATTCAGGCAAAAAATCTTGAAAAAATCACCTATGATGATGTTTTAGAGGCACACGATTTTATCCAAAATTTTGAAGAAAACTGGCGCAGATATCTTGACCGCAGAAAATTTAACACAATATAAAAACTGATTTGTGCTAAAATTGCTCTTAAAAGGAAGTTTTAAGAGTAGTTTTAAGGGGCAGGTTTTAAAAAATCATGAATTTTTCAAGCATAAACTTTTTATTCCTGTTTTTGCCCGTAATTTTACCCGTATATTTCCTTGCGCCATTAAAATTCAGAAACGTTATATTAATATTATTCAGCTTTCTTTTTTATTTTTTGGGCGAAAAAGCATTTGTGCTTTTGCTCCTTTTTTCCTGCGTTTTTAACTTTTTTATCGGAAAAAAGATTGAAAAAAGCGGCAAAAACGGTATTTTAATCCTTGGAATTGTAGTAAACATTCTACTTTTAGCTGTTTTCAAGTATCTGAACTTTTTTATTGAACAAATAAACAATCTTCAAATTTTCCCCATAATTGCACAAACAAATATTCATTTGCCCGTAGGTATTTCATTTTTTACATTTCAAGCCGTTTCATATTTAATCGACATTAAAAGAAAAGAAATAGCCCCTGCAAATTTTGAAGGTTTCACGCTTTACCTTTCTTCTTTCCCGCAGCTTGTTGCAGGCCCGATTGTAAGATACAAAGAAATTCAGGATAAAATTTTTCACCGAAAAATTACAAAAGAGGATTTTGAAATCGGCATAAAGCGCTTTATATCAGGCCTTGCAAAGAAAGTAATTATCGCAGACACTCTAAGCTGCACGGTTGATGCCATATTTAGCTTAAATACATCTGAACTCTCAACAGCTGTCTGCATTTTAGGGGCAATATGTTACACTTTCCAGATATTTTTCGATTTCTCAGGATATTCCGATATGGCAATAGGCCTCGGGCGGATGTTCGGCTTCAAATTCCCCGAAAACTTTAATTTCCCGTACATTTCAGCCTCCATAAAAGAATTTTGGAGAAGGTGGCATATGACACTGTCAGGCTGGTTCAGAGATTATCTTTATATCCCGCTTGGTGGAAACAGGCAAGGAAAGGCAAAGTGGGCATTTAACATCTTGTTTGTTTTCTTGCTTACAGGGCTTTGGCACGGAGCAAGCTGGAATTTTATCGCTTGGGGGCTTTTAAATGGCGCCCTCATTGTGTTTGAAAGATTTTTCCATATTGAAAAACTGCCAAAAACCTTTGGGCACATATATTTTATCATTGCCGTTGTTGTGGGCTGGGTAATATTTAGAAGCGAAAATCTTTCTTATGCACTTTCTTATTTAAACGCCATATTTACATTCAAAAATTCTGCAGCCATAAATTTCAGCGAATACATAACAAACGAGCTTATCTTTACCTTTGTTGTATCGGTGTTTCTGTCCGTTCCCATATTCAAACACATTGAAAAATATATTCCAAAATTTGTCCAAAATTGTACATATATTCTGCTTTTAATAATCTCCGCCTCATATATTGCGGTAAATACGTATCAGCCTTTTATATATTTCAGATTTTAAGAGGGAAGAATGAAAAAACACACAATAAAAATAAGCAAAAATTTTTTAATAATATTTTTCCTGATTTTTATCTATATCCCGATTTTCGGACTTGTTTTTAATATCCAAGACGGCCTTGAAAACACTGAAAAAAGGAATATGGCAGAGTTTCCAAAATTCAAAACTGCAGGGCAGTTCACGGACGGGTTTTTAAAATATTTTGAAGACAACTTCGGCTTCAGATATTCTTTTATGCGCCTTGCATCAAATTTAAAAATAAAACTGTTTAAAACCTACCCGAAAAATATTGATATAAAAGTTTTAAAAGGAAAAGAAGGCTGGCTTTTTTACAAGCTTTCAAATGAAACTGAGGATTTTGAAGGCAGAGTGCCTTTTTCAAATGAAAAAATTGAAAAAATTATTCAAAATAATAAAATAAGAGAAAAAAAGCTTTCCCCCGCAAAGTTTTATATCCTTATTCCGCCTGATAAAACGGTTATATATCCTGAATTTTTGCCGGATAATATCCAATCAAAAGAAAATATAAAAAATTCAAGAATAACCGGGATTCTAGCTGCAAATACCGCATCAAAAGAGAGTTTAAAAATCATCTATCCTAAAAATATTCTTGTTCAAAACAAAGAAAAAGGCTCCCTGTATTTCACAACAGACACGCATTGGACAAATCTTGGCGCATATTTTGGCTATATTGAATTAATAAAAACAATTCAAAAAGACTTTTCAAACCTGAAACCCTTGAACATTAAAGATTTTGAAAAAGAAGAATATATTTATAACAAGCCCGATTTAGCAAACATTGTAAATATCGGAGTTAAAAACAAGGAAAAAAGCTATAAATATTTATGCCGAAATAATAACAAAAACCCTTTAAAGGTGCTTATCTTTGGAGATTCTTTCTATGAAAACCTGGATTCTTATTTAAAATGCGCATTCAAAGATGTTAAATTTGTAAATTCAAATACAATTAACGCAAAGGCTGTAAAAGATTTCATGCCAGATATTATAATTCTTGAAATTGTTCAAAGAAACATAAGACAGCTTGAAATTTCGGATAAATAAAAAACATTAAAAAGCTAATATAAAAGGTGGATTTTTTTGACTTTTTTAAAAGTTTCGTTAAATAAAGGATATAAAAAGCCGTATAATATTGTGTGGTAATGTATCTTGAAACACCTAAATTATGCCTTTTAATTACAGACTTCAAAAATTCTTAGAAATAAGAATTAGAAAAAAAGAAGAGCAGCTTGCTGTTGTTCAAAAATGTCAGGAAGAAGTTATAAGAATTGAAAGACTGATTGAAGCGAATAATAAAAATATTCAAGATACAAGAATAAACATGAGAAAATCCGACCCCAGGATGTACGATGGCTTTGATAAATTCCTGAAACATCTTTATGAAGAAGGCGAAAAACTTGAAGCCGAAAGACAAAAGGCACTTGAAATCTTAAAGAAAGAAGAAGAAATCCTTCATCAAAGAGAAAGGGAAGTTGACGTTTTAGAAAAACATAAAGAGCACAAAAAAGAAGAATATCTTTATGAAGAAAAAATGCGCGAACTCAAAACGTTAAATGAAATAGGCTCTCAAAAACACTTTACAAAATCAAGAGAAAATGCCTATGAAGAAGAGCTTGAAGAACTTCTTGAACAACACAAACATAAAAAATCAGGTTAATAAAAAGTGAACATAGAAACACAGACAAAACCTTTTAATGAAAATTTAAACCAAGGCGGCACACTTAAAGACACAATTAAGGGTGCACTGAAGGGTGCTGTAAATTATTCCGGTGCTCAAAACCCGGAAGCTGCCGCAGGAAATTCTGCTGCGCCTTCTTTTAAGGCAGAGCTTGAAGAATTTTTAAAAGGAAACGCGGGTGAAACCCTTAGCACAAACGGATATAACATTCAAGATATTCTTGATGATATGGATATAGCAGCCCAAGCAAACCTTGACACTTTAAACATCGAAAAATGTGATGCGCTTTTTTTCATAAATATGTTAAATGAAGCAGGATATACAAACTACACTGTTTCAAATGAAGGCAATATAATTGATGCGGCAAATTATAAAAGCATTGAAGTTTCAAAAACCTTATCAGACCTTCTTTTAAAAGCGCAAGACACAAAAAGCGCCGTAAGACTTGATTTTGACAACAATGTAACGGTCGTTTTAAAACTTACGGACGGAAAAATTAACGCGCAATTTATTCCGGGGGACAAAGCCGTTGAAGAATATTTAAGAAACAACATCCCATATTTAAAACAAAGATTTGACGAACAAAACATTCCATACGCCAATTTAAGCTATAAACAGCAACAGCAAAATGGCAGAGGACAGCAAAACAAGGAGAAAAAATAATGAATGATTCTTATGTTAATGCGCTAAACACCCAGAAAGCAACCAAAAACTGGATGGATGCCGTTGCTGAAAATATGGTAAATATGTACACACCGGGGTATCGGGAAAACAAGATTACCTTCAAAACCTTTCTGGATTCAACATACAGCGATTGCTATATGAAAAACACGAGACAAGGAAAAGCAATCCCCGGAACATCCGATGAAAACGTATTTTTAGAAGGCACAGGTTTTTTTGTTATAAGAAATGACGAAGGAAAACTTGCATACACGCGCCTTGGTGAATTTAAGTTTGATTCCGAAGGCATTTATAAGGCAGCTGACGGCTCAAAAGTTCAAGGATATATTATGAACGACAAAGGCGAAATCGTAAGCGGAACAAAATCTTTAAGCCAGGAAGATTTTGACAAAAGCCTTGCTGAAGGCGGAGCGCTTTCAATCCCCACAACGGAAATCAAGCTCTGGATTGACCCTGACAACGGAAAATTCCTTGGAAAATATGATGAATATGAAATAAAAGAAGATGGCATATTATACGGAAAAGCAAACAGCGGCAAGGATTGCACGCCTTTATACAAACTCTCCGTTATGAATTTCCACAACCCCGAGGGCCTTTATGAATACAAAGCAGGCCAGTTTGTTGAAACTGCAGAATCGGGTAAACCCGTTATGGGCAGAGGCGAAATCAGAAGCGGCCTTATGGAACTTTCAAACGTAGATTTTAAAGGAAACATTTCATATTACCAACAGGCAAAGATGCAGCTTGAGCTTTCAAACAAGCTTATTTCAAGCTATAAAGAACTTCTCCAAAACGCAATATCATTGATGAGCTAAAATATGGAATAAATTAAATAATAAATCTAACGGCATCATATAATTTTATAAGATGCCGTTTTTAGAACTTATTTAAGCTAGCTTTCACCCACGACTTTATTCAGCCCTGTGGGCTTATCCACGTTTCGGCCGAGCCTTTGTGCGATATTCAAAGCCAAAAGCTGCAAAATTATAACAGAAGAAAGCATTGTTGTTATTTCATTTTCAAACTTTTTAAATTTCACAAACAACGGCTCCTTGCAAACATCGCCCGAAAGCGTTGAAACAGCCCCAAGTACATCTTCTGTGTCACAAACCGCAACAATTTTCGGGTTAAAATCTTTTCTTATCTTTTCAAGCGTCTTTCTTTCAAATTCACCTGTTGTATGCGAAAAAATTTCTAAAATTACACTGTTTTCATTCAAAATTGCCGTATGCCCATGAAGAAATTCGCCCGTAGGATAAGCATTCACATCAATATAAGATGTTTCTTTTATCTTTAGGGCCCCTTCTTTTGCAATGACATAATTATAGCTGTATCCGACAAGTGGAAAACTTTTTAAGCCTGATAAAATTTCTGCCGCCTTATCAATATTTTCTGTATTTTTTATAACATCTTCCGTATCTTTTTTAATATTTTGAACCCCTGTCAGATATTCTTTAATATCAATTCCTTTGTTTTGTGCAATATTTAAAGCCATTAGCCAAAGGCACAAAACACCCCCTGTGAAAGATTTTGTTGCAGCAATGGATTTTTCAGGCCCCGCTTCAATATTCATCTTAAATTCAGCATTATTAAAAATATAAGAATTATTATTATTTACAAGCGCAAAGCTGTGCCCCTCTTTTTTTTTCACTAAATCAAGCGCACATTTTGTATCATACGTTTCGCCGGATTGGCTTATAAATAAATATAAAACGTCTTTGTTTATGACTCTCTCTTGGTTTGCATTAAATTCTGAAGAATATTCAAACGAGGTTTTCACTTTAGCAATGTTTTCAAAAAATTTCTGTCCAAGCCTTGCGCAATTATATGAAGAACCTGAGGCCACAAATTTAACCTCACTAAACCTTGCATGAAAACATTATATTTTCTGACATTTTTACACCCGACACATAATCTTTTTTCTTATTATAATATTAAAATGCAAAATATTGAATCACAAAGAGTTCTAAATTCTAAAACCTCAAAAAGTGCGGCAAAAAATACCTTAGGGGACGCTCAAAAAAATGCGCCAAAAAGCACATACATCCACATTCCGTTTTGCAGGAAAAAATGCGCCTACTGCGCCTTTACATCCTTTGCCGGCTTAAATTTTATAAACGACTACGTTAAAAAATTAACCTCTGAAATCAAACATTTTTATAAAGGCTCTCCGCTTGAAACCCTATATATCGGTGGCGGAACACCTTCCTTGCTTGAAATTAAACATTTTGAAAAAATATTATCCCTCTTTAATTTTGCCCCGGGCGCTGAAATTACCGTTGAATTAAACCCCGAAAGTACGGATTTAAAGCTTTTATCCGCCCTTTATAAAATGGGCGTAAACCGCCTCAGTATCGGCGTTCAAACCTTCGATGAAGACATTTTAAAAGACATAGGGCGGCTCCACACCGTAAAAAAAGCAAAAGACACGGTATATCTTGCGCAGGATACCGGTTTTGAAAATATCAGCATCGATTTAATCTATGGCCTTCCAAAACAAAACCTGAAACTTTGGGAATTTGACCTGAAAGAGGCTCTGGGCCTTGATATTCAACATATTTCCCTATATGGCCTTAAAATTGAAGAAGGAACATTGTTTTATAAACAAAAGCCAAAACACTTGCAAGATGATAGTATTCAGGACGACCTTCAAGCTGATATGTATGAATTTGCGGTTAGTTTCCTTGAAAAGGAAGGTTTTAAACTTTATGAAATTTCAAACTTTGCAAAACAAAGTGCGGAAGAAACCACTAAAAACACCTCAAACCAAAACACGGAACAAAGCGGCAAAAACCTTCCCGAATTTGCTTCCCGCCACAATCTGAATTATTGGAACGAAGGCGAATACTTCGGTTTTGGAATTTCTGCCTCAGGCTTTGTTTGCGGCACAAGATATCAAAACACGACAAATTTTAAAGAATATATGGAAAACAAGCTTCCCACAAGGGAAACAAGCATTTTAACAGACCAAGAACGCCTCGAAGAAACCATTTTCCTTGGGTTTAGAAAAAGAGACGGTATAAATATATATAATATAAACGAAAAATTCAACATCGATTTTGACCAAAAATATGCCGCAATAATCAAAAAATTCTTAAATTCGGGTCACCTTGAAAAAACCCAAAACGGCTACAGATTAACACTTTCAGGCATCCTTGTTTCAAATTTAATCCTGTCCGAGTTTTTGTGCTAATATAAATTATTATGGAAGAAAAAAAGATTGACACGCAAGGCAAAACGCCCGAAAATAGCCCAAACGGCGATGCAAAAACGCCTGAAGAAACCCAAAAAATAATTGAGGATATGCAGGCTGTCGCAGCGCAAATGGTTCAAGATGACATCGAAGAAAATCCCGATGTTGAAAACGAATTTTTTGATTGTTCCGCCTGCGGCAAAAATAAATGTATGGCAGGAAGCATCCAATACGGCAAATACAGGCTGTGCAACGATTGCGTGCTTTTGGCCGAAACCGGTTTTGCGCTCAAAAAAATCAAAACAATTCAAGAATTAATCGATGCAATGGAAGATAAAAGGCTCACTGAAATTTGCGATTTTATCAAAAAGGATTCTAATGCACACAACAACTAAAAACCTTGTTATACTTGGCTCCACAGGCTCTATCGGAACCCAAACCCTTGAAGTCCTTGAAGGGTTTCAAAATAAAGAATTGTTCAACGTCCTTGGAATGTCCTGCGGCAACAATATCGGGCTTTTTATCGAACAAATCAAAAAATTCCACCCGAAAAAAGTCTGCGTCGGTACAAAAGAAGGCGCAAAAGAGGTTAAATCAATTTTCCCCAAAATTGAGGTTTTATGCGGCGAAGAAGGCCTTATAGAACTTGCGGATGATAAAAACGCAGATATAATGCTAACCGGAACTTCAGGCTGTGTGGCTCTAAAGCCCACGTTAAAAGCCATTGAAAACTGCACGGATATTGCCCTTGCAAACAAAGAAACCCTTGTTATGGCAGGAGACATTGTAACAAAAGCCGCAAAGGCAAACGGGGTGAAGATTTTACCTGTCGATAGCGAACATTCGGCCATTTTGCAAAGTTCAAACGGAAACTTTGACCTTTTAAATAAAATCATCATAACTGCTTCAGGCGGCCCGTTTTTACACAAAACAAAGGCTGAAATTGAAAATGCAACCTGTGCCGAGGCCTTGAACCACCCAAGGTGGAATATGGGCAAAAAAATCACAATTGACTCTGCAACCCTTATGAACAAAGGCTTAGAAGTTATCGAGGCACACCACCTTTTTAACCTCCCCTATGAAAAAATTGAAGTCGTAATTCACCCGGAAAGCCTTGTGCACTCTGCGGTTGAATTTAAAGACGGCTCCACCGTTGCCCAAATCGGCACACCGAGTATGCACATCCCGATTCAATACGCGCTTACCTATCCTTCCCGCGAATTTGGCATAAAATCAAACAGTTTCAGCTTTTTAGGACAAACTTTAACCTTTGAAAAGCCGGATTTTGAAAAATTTCCCTGCCTAAAACTCGCATTTGAAGCGGGGAAAACGGGCGGAACCCTTCCTGTTGTTTTAAATGCGGCAAATGAAATCGCCGTGCATAAGTTTTTAAGGGGTGAAATCGGAATGGGAGAAATCTTTAAAACTGTCGAGCGCGAAATTGAACGCCACAATGTTATTCAAAACCCCACCCTGGATGAAATTTTTGAAGTTGATAAAGAAATAAGAGCACGCGTTTTAGGCAAAATTTCTGCGTAATAATACAGGCAAAAAGCCTGTCCTCGTCAACAGTTTGTAACCAATTAAATTTTTCAAAAAACAACGAAACGATAAAACAACCGGCCAAAAATCAATAGCAAAGGTCTTTTTCAATCAGGCTAAATTCCCCGGGAAGCTCGTCTTCCACAAGCTTTATCAAAGAAGACGGCTTCATACCAAGCGCTTCCGCGATTGTCCAAATGGAGACAAGCTTTGGCTCGTTTAAGCCGTTTTCAAGACGGGATAATAAAGACCTTTGAAACGAACACTCATCCGCCAAAAGCCTTTGGGATTTCCCCTGTTTTTCCCTCTGCGTTTTGATTACTTTTGCAAGTGCTTTAAAGATAATATCCGCATTTTTAAAATTAACATGTTGCATGTATAGAATTCTAATGTTAAAATAAAATTACGTTGTCTATATATAGACATGTGGGTAATACAATAGGATAATATTTTATGAAAAAGTTGTTCATTTTAAAAGGGCCAAAGCCCTCAAATTGTTGTGCGTATAATTTTGAAAAAACTTCGACCGCATTTTCATTAATTGAAATGCTTATGGCGCTTTTGGTGGCGTCGTTGCTGCTTGCGGCCCTGGCACCTGTGATGACTAAAAAATTCAACGAAAACATAGGAATAAACGGACTTGGAGGCATTTTAAACCCTCCGGGCGGCTCATACTGCTGGAGCACATCAAAAGGCGGTGCCTCAGGCAATATGGAATATGATGCGGACGGCAACAGGGTGGTTAAATATACAACGGAAGCAGGAGTGTATTATGTGAATTTTGCCTTGGCCTCAGGCGGGGGCGGGGGCGGCGGAGCGTCCCAGTTCAAAAGCGAAGATGCCCATTTTACGGGGGCAAACGGCGCTTCGCTTAAAATTGAAGCAAATATGGATAATTTTGATATTGTAACCCTGATTGGCGGCGGGGGCGGCGGAGGGGGAGGGGCTGCCGTGGATAAATCCACAACCTGTACAGGCTCTACAAGTGCGGAAAAATGTGCCTGCATGGGATATAACTACGACAGCAAGAATAACCTCTGTGTATCCCAAAATCAAGGTTCAAAAAACTTAACAAATGCAAAAACGGCATGCTCATCCATAAGCCCGAGCGGGAAATGGAACCTGCCTACGACAGGGCAATTAGCAAACTGGAACACGCTGTATTCAACGTTTGGGATAACAACAGGAAATACAGTATGGAGCAAAACAGACGGAACGGGGGCATGTAAGGCACAGGAAACTTACAATTGCTGGTACAACGGCTCAGAAAGAAAGAATTATGCAAGCAGCACGGCATGCTGCAGCGGAAGTAGTTATGGAACACAAACAATTACTAACGAACAGTACTGCAGAGTGTGCGGATCATGCAGCACAAGTACACTCTCGTTAAGCAAGTGCGGTTGTGGAAATTATAGCTGGAGTGCAATGGATTCATCTGATGCTTGTGCACAAGCATCAGTTATTCTTCCTGCAGGTTGCTTTAAAATATTAGGACGAGACTCAGGAACATATGCAATAGCTCATTGTGGCACCATAACATCAACGACCCCTTGTTCCTCCACCGTTACAACATCTTGTTCATCATACTACACAAACTACTATTACTACCAGCTCTCAGGCTCATCCTGGACTCAGGGGTATGATACTGCAACAAGCGCCTCCAGAGGAACATACTGCGTGTATAACGACTCATCCACAGTTGGCGCAGAAGCCTTCTATTCCCTCTCTGGTGGTGGGGGAGGGGCTTCTCCTTCTTTAGAAAATAATAGCTTTGCATCCAATATATTGGCAACATTCAGACAAAGAGTCCGCGAAAACGTCGGCGGATATATCGTGCTTGAAGTGGGCCAAGGAGGCCAAGGGGGCAACGCCAGCACGGCAAAAGGGCAAAAACCGAACAACGGCAGGGCAGGGGAAAGAAGCTGTATTGCAGTGACAGGGCCAAACAAAGCCGATGTAAAATATCGAGTGTGCGTTCCCGGCGGAAACTTCGGCTACAGCGGGGACGGAACAAAGACAGATTCTGACACAACAGGCTGGGGCGCAGGAGGAGCCGAAGTCCCCCTTTCAAACAGCTGCTATGCGATAGATTACGCGTTTAATTCTTCAGGAACAACGACGGAATTCAGCTGCACTAAAAAAGGAAACGCGGGAACCCCGGGCGGAGCCTCCACAAACAACCCAACAGCAGGCGGAAAAGGTGGAGCATCCCCTCTAAACACAGT
>CANSKM010000004.1 GCA_947647475.1 uncultured bacterium | reverse complement strand
GTTCTGATATAGCCATATTCATCCGCATCAGGATGCCCCGGGCGATAAATTTTTTCACCTTCGGTCGGGTCTTCAACAAGGCCTGTAAATTGTACACCGCCTGAAAGAAAAGGAATTGTCCCAACGCCGAAAACATCTTCTTTCATCGTGTTTAAAAGCCCGTGGAAAGAAATGTCTTCCGTTGCGTTTAATACGGGGATTTTCCTTACATAGTTTGGCGTATCCATATTTGCAATGTTTTTCGCTGCGGTTTCAATCCTTTTAGAGTGGACGTTTATGCCCTGTCTTCCTATGTCGAATGAATCCATTATACCCATAATGTTTGCCTTTCTTTAATTCTGTTGCCCCGAATTTGTTTTTGGGTCCCGTGGGTGTTTTGCCCTTTTGGGCTTTACTTACAGGTTATTATTTACCAACGTTTATCGCCGTTTTAATTTCTGTTATCGCAGCCGTCATCTGTCTTGCAGCCACAGCATACAATACCGCGTTCTGTTGCATCATTGCAAGCTCATCTGCCGCAGAAAGCTGCTCCTGCTTTGCCTCAATGACGCCGGATGGACCAAGCTTTTGGCTCAGCTTTGTTTCAAGCGGCGAATTCATCGTATTCAGATATTGTGAAAATTCAATGTCGCGCCTTACATAATTTGGCGTGTCCATATTTGCAAGGTTAGAAGACAGAGCTTCCTGCCTGTTTGACATTAAATCAAGATATAACTGCGACCTTGAAATCGGGTCTTTTGGTAAATAACTCATTTATTATTCCTTTTAGCTTGTTATATTTATTGCTTTTTCATACATCTGGTCAATCGTGCTCAAAAGAGTGGTGGAAGCAAGAAGGCTCGCATTCACTCTCATAACATCGTTAACGTGAGAAAATATATCAACGTTTGATCTTTCAATTTTATACTGGCAAATTCTGTTGTGGTCTGTTACAAGGGTTTCTTCGCCTGCAATTTCAGTCTTTTGCCACCTGTTATTGCCAACTTCCTTTAGCCCTTCAGGGTTTTGAAAGATTACAAGAGGAATTGTTCCCTGGAATTCGCCGTCCCCAGGGAGTTTTTTATAGGTGTAAACATCCCCGTTTTCTTTGATTTCGACTTTGATGCTGTCTGCGGGGATTTGAATTCCGGCACCAACAATGTCATTATTTGAATTCATCAATATACCGTCTTTTCCAAGGGAAAAAGAACCGTCTCTTGTATAATAAATTTCGCCGCCGCTTGAAGTTACGGGAATGAACCCGGGACCGTCAATTGCAACATCCAAAGGAGCTTTGGTTACCTGAATTGAACCGTTGGAATGGTCTGTTCTGATTACAGCCCTTGAATAGCCGTTTTCACCAAGAATTTCTTCAAAACGAACTGCCTTGTATCCGTTTGTGGACCAGTTTGAAATATTTTCTGAGTAATATCCCATTTTATCAAACTGCGTCAGTGCATTTATCGTATTTCTTCTGATTAAACCCTGTAAATTATATCCTGATGTCATCTATTATGACCCTCCGATTTGCTGAATTGCCTTTGTAAGGGCGCTGTTTTGAAGCATAAAAAGCTGTCTGTTGGCATCAAAATTTCGCCTTAGAGGAACCATTTCCATAAATTCCTGCGCCATAGAAACGTTTGAAAACTCAAGACAAGATTGTTTCATATTGGGTTCTAATACAACTCCGCCGTCAGAAGATACAACGCCTATTGTATCAACATATTCCATTTTTCTTGTTGCGGGGTTAAAAATGCTTAAACGTCCAAAATTATCCACGCGGATATCTTCATATTTTTCAGGCATAAAAGGAAGAACAATAGGTGTTCCGCCCTGGGTTAAAACCTTTTGGTTTTCAAGACCAAGGAGCTCTCCTTTTTCATTCAGCTTAAAACGTCCGTCGCGGGAGAGTTCCACGGAGCCTGAATTATTTAAAAGTTGAAAATATCCTTTTTCGCCGAGTGCAAAATCCAAAGGCTGCTCGGTTCTTAAAATACGGCCCACGGAATCATCCACCGCCTTTGAAAGCCCGTGAATTCCGATAAATTCGGAAAAAGAAGAGACAACGCCGTCTTTTCTTTGATAGCCGACCTTGTCAAACCCGTTCACGTTTTCCTGGGCAATACCCATAAGCTCCATTTGCATATGCATAGCGCCTACGGATTGATTCAGCCCTCTTTGGCTTGCGCTCAAGTACCCTTGAATTCTCATACCTTTGTTCCTATTTTGGCAATACTTTAAACTTTTTTATAAGAGATGTCGGCAAAAACAGGGGGGAATTTAACAAACTACGGGAAAAATACACCAAATAAACTAGTTTTCCGCTTCTTTTGTTATTTTTTCAGGAATCAGTTTCACTAACATCTTCATTATTGTTATTAATGACAGATTTTTCATAGTCAACCTGAATTATAATTTTTATTAAACTTTGTGCCATAAGCATTAATTTCGGGCTTATAGAATTTGAAGATGTTATTTTAACATTGCCCGCAGAATACCCAAGGGTTGTACCTATGCTCTCTGCCGTATTTTCGTTTTCTTCTGCCTTTTTGCTTGTCCCGATTGAAACATTTGATTTTACATTATTCAAAGAAGACTCTTCCAAAATAAGCTCCATAACCCTTTTGTGCGGAAAATCTTTCCCTGCGGTGACATCAATATCCACCTGGCCCAAAGGAGACATATCCAAAGCCGCAATAACGTTTCCGAAATTGTTTGTCTGAATTAAAATTTTAACCGATTCTATAGCTTCTTCCGTGTCTGGGTCCGGCCCTTGGATTTTATCAAAAATGTCAATGGTAAAATCAAGGTCGTTTTCCGTCCTTTGAGACAAAGGAAGCCATGGAAGATATAAAAGCAGAAGGTTTTTAAGCGCCTGGCTGTCTGAAACAAGGGCAGTGTTTGCAGAAAATAAATTCATCAATTCTTTCAACCCCGAAACATCATTTGCGCCATACTTTGCAAGGTTTGCAATGGTCATCATAAGCTTTTGCATAGCCTCTTTTGAATTGTCGTTTAAAAGGGTTGAAAGCAAAGATAAATCTATTTTTCCGTTATGAAAAAGTTTCGCCAAATTTTCAAGCATCTGTTGGTTCAGAGCACTTGTTTGGGTTGAATTTGAGGTTATTTGATTTATAAGCTCGGAAAAATCTCTGGGCAAATTCAATAAATCCTTAGCATAGTTTGCCTTTTGCTCAATTTCAATCGTTGTAAGTTTAAGTTCAGACGCTAAAGAAAGCGTGAGCGGCGTAGATTTAAAAAATAATGCCGTATTATTTTGGGTTGTTTGCGGCTGAAAATTTTGCCCGAATGAATTCACACCTGTGTTCATCGCATTTTGCGTACTGTTTGCCCCGCCCGCCCCGTTATTTTGAACTGACTGATTTGAGATTACATTGTTTGCAATCCTTGTAATTATCTGAATAGGGTTGAAATCAGTCATAAGAAGCCTTTTTACTTACATTATTAGTAAATTTTAATGATATTTTTTAAAAAAGCCATTTTTTTAATATTTTTGAAACATAGGTGAAACTATCCTTTACACCAATGTTTCCGGGCTTTATTCTTTTATTATAAATTAAAATCGGCACCATTTCCCTTGTGTGGTCCGTGCCTTTATAGGTCGGATCGCAGCCATGGTCTGCCGTTATGATTAAAAGGTCATTATCCTTGAGTGCGGGAATAATTTTATTTAAAGCCTTGTCTATATCTTCTATAGCCTTAGCATAACCTTTGTAATCGCGCCTGTGGCCATAGAGCATATCAGTATCCACAAGATTTGTAAAGATTAAATCCGAATCATCATTTTTAATCGCATCAAGCGTAATATTCAGCCCTTCTGCGTTTGAACCCGTCGGAGTGAATTTTGTAATGCCTGAACCCACAAAAATATCGTGAATTTTCCCAATGCCATATACACTTTGGCCATTTTGCTCTATAACGTTTAAAATTGTATCCTTTGGAGGCTTAACGGAATAATCATGCCTGAATTTCCCTATCCTTGTGGGTTTTCCGTTTAAAACCTGATACGGCCTTGCAATAACCCTTGAAACACGATAATCCCCTTCATCAAGGATTTCCCTTGCAATTTCGCACCATCTGTATAAAGTTTCAAGCTTTATAACATCAATATTTGCGGCAATTTGAAATACACTGTCAGCACTTGTGTAAATAATCGGAAATTTAGACTTCGTGTGCACTGCATTAAATTCTTCAATTATTTTTGTGCCGGAAGCAGGAATATTCCCAAGAACGTTTTTACAGCCCGTTTTTCTTATAAATTCCGAGATTAATTCATCAGGAAATTTTTTATAAGTTTTAAAGGGTTTATCCAAAACAAGGCCTGCAATTTCCCAATGGCCCGTTGTTGTGTCTTTTCCTTTGGATTTCATTTTCATTGCACCATATTTTGCACGCGGGTTTTTAACCCTGTTAACGCCGGTGATTTTTCTTATGTTTCCAAGGCCCATAGCTTCCATATTAGGAACCTCAATCCCGCCGTTTGCACGGGCCAGGTTGCAAAGCGTGTTACATTTTAAGGAATCGCCGTATTCTTCAGCATCTTCAAGGGCGCCTATTCCCATAGAATCAATTACAATGATGATTGCTCTTTTTTTGCTCATATCTTAATTACCCCAACGTCGTCATTTAAGTATCTTAAATGTTCTTTCTGTATCGCTTCGCCCGGATAGAGGACGCCTATCCCGGGCGGATAAGGCAAAATCATCTCTGAAGACAGCATAAGAGGTGCTTTTTCCTTTGAAACATAGACATATTCTTTATTGAATGCTTCGGCGGGACGCATTTTTACCAAAGGATACGGTTGAAACTCAGGAACTTTTGCCCTGTCTATTAATATTTTATCAAATTTTTTATTTTTTACATCAATTAAAGCCGATTTTAATTTATCAAGTTTTGAAGACGCGGTCCCTATTCCTGTTAAATAAAGACAATTGAACTCGCTTGAAATTTCATCTTCGATGTTATAATCTTCAAACAAAATATCGGAAAGCTTTGAACAATCCGCTCCATTTAGCCTTAAAACAAGCTTTGTGACATCTGCACACTCTTCGTTTAAAAATTCATACCCTTCTTCTTTTAAGTTTTTTTGAAACTTTAAAATGTTCAAAACAAGCTCATCAATTACTTTTTCACCCTTAGAAGATGCTAAGAAATTAATACACGCTTCAATATTTGCAATTAAAGGATAAGAAGGGCTTGATGTATGAAAAAGGTTTATGCAGTTTTGAATTTCTCGCCAATCGTAAGGACAATCTTTTGACATATGTAAAAGCGCACACTGATTAAGCGCCCCCGCGTTTTTATGAAGCGAATTAACGGAAAAATCTGCCCCTTGCTCAATTGCAGTTTTTGGGAAGAAATCGGAAAAATTGTAAAGTGCACCATGGGCTTCATCCACAATTAAAAGCACACCATAGCTTTTACAGATTTTTGAAATCTCTTCAATGTCACTATTGATGCCTTCATAGGTCGGGCTTGTCATAATGAAAGCTTTGTATTGATTAAGCTTTAAGGTATCCTGAAGTTCTTTCGGGTCAACAACACCCATTATTCCCCATTTTGCACACATTTCAGACTTTGTATCAGGCATAAGCCAATCTACATCTGCCCCCGTTAAAACAAGCCCTGAAAAAACGGACTTATGACAATTTCTTGCAACAAGGACTTTGTCATTCGCTTTGAGGACGGCCTTCATCACGGCTAAAAGCCCACAGGTAGAACCTTGGGTTAAAAAGAAGGTCTTTTTTGTGTTGTAAATATCGGATGCTTTTCCTTCCGCCATAAGGATTGCCCCTGTCGGATTTAAAAGATTATCATACCCTTCGATTTCAGAAAAGTCCCACTTGTAAAAAGACTTTAAATTTTGTATATTAGAAAGCGGAGGGGCGGTTTGTCCGTGGGTTGGCGTTGTAAAAAGCGTACGTTTTAATTTTTTATTTAATAATTTTAACAAACTCATCCTTTTTATAATAGAATATTTGATATGGATATACAAGAAAAAATCGAAAAATTACGCAAGGAAATTGAGCTGAACAGTTACCTTTATTACGTTGAGGATAACCCAAAACTTGAAGATTACGAGTATGATAAACTCTTTCGCGAGCTTGAGGCTTTGGAAAAAGAACACCCTGAGCTTATAACGCCTGATTCACCAACACAAAGAGTAGGCGGCATCAGCGAAAAATTTGAAGCCGTGCCCCATAAAAACAGACTTTATTCGCTTGAAAATTCAAACGATGAAAACGAGCTTAAAAAGTGGTATGAAAGGGTTTTAAAAGATTTAAACCCGGGAGCCTCAGGCCAGATGAGCCTTTTTGGCACACAAAGCATGGATAATACAGCCGGGGACATTAAAATTCCTTTGGCCTGTGAATATAAAATTGACGGCCTTGCCGTGGCCCTTACTTACAAAGAAGGTAAATTTGTCCAAGGCTTGACCCGCGGGGACGGCATTATCGGGGAAGATATTACAAACAACCTAAAAACCATAAAAAGTATTCCCCTAAAGCTTTTTGAGCCTGTGGATGTTGAAGTTCGCGGCGAAATTTATATGCCCGTTTCATCATTTGAAAAATTAAATAAAAAGCAGGAGGAGCTTGGGCAAAAAACCTTTGCAAACCCAAGAAACGCAGCTGCAGGCTCCATTCGCCAGCTTGACCCCAAAATTACATCAGAAAGAGACCTTTCTATCTGGGTTTATGGCGGAATTTTTGAAGGGAAAGATGCGCCAAAATCTCACTCTCTTACGATGAAAAAATTAAAAGAGCTTGGCTTTAAGACAAATAAAATCACCGTTGTTGATGGAGTTGAAGGCGCAATTAAATGTATTCAAAAAATTGATGAGGAAAGAAAAGGTCTTGATTTTGCAACAGATGGCGTTGTAATTAAGGTTGATGACATACATAGCCAAAATGAACTTGGGTTCACATCCCGTGTTCCAAAATGGGCAACAGCCTATAAATTTCCGCCCGAGGCTCTTTGGACCACATTAAAAAGAATTGATTTTCAGGTCGGGAGAACGGGTGTAATTACTCCTGTTGCAATATTAGAGCCCATAAACCTTGCAGGAAGCGTTGTTTCAAGGGCAAGCCTCTATAATTTTGATGAAATTAAAAGGCTTGAAATTATGCCCAGAGACAGAGTTTTGGTTAAAAAAGCGGCAGAAATTATCCCGAAAGTTTTAAAAGCAGAAAAAACAGATGATTCAAAACCTTTTAAAATGCCTGAAAACTGCCCTTCTTGCGGCGCAAAATTAATCGAAAAAGAAAATGAAGTGGGGCTTTGGTGCCCAAACAAAGATTGCCCCGATGTTTTAAAAGGAAAGATTGAATATTTCGTTTCAAAATATGCTATGGACATTGAAGGCTTTGGCGAAAGCCTTATAGCACAGCTCATCGACAGGAATATGGTAAAAACCTGGGCAGATTTATACGCACTTTCTTTGCTTGATTTTATGCAGCTTGATTTAATTAAAGAAAAATCTGCAACAAACCTTATAAATGCGCTTGAGTTGAGCAAAAACTGCAAGTTGAATAAATTTATAAATGCACTTGGAATAAGGCTTGTAGGAAAAGAAAGCGCCGATATTTTAACCCAATATTTTAAAACAATAGATGAGATAAAAGCAGCGTCTTTAGAAGATTTGAGCTCAATCGACGGCATCGGCGAAAAAATGGCAAAAAATATTTATGAATTTTTCAAAGACGAAGACAATTTAAAAGCAATTGAAAAAGGCTTGTCCCTTGGAATAAAGCCCGAAAACATTTATACCATAAGCGATAATTTAAAATTAAAGGGCAAATCCTTTGTAATCACAGGCACTTTAAATGAATTTTCAAGAGATAAGGCGCAGGAGATTTTGAAATCTTTGGGCGCAAAAACCCCATCATCCGTGAGCAGAAACACGGATTATGTAATTGCAGGGGAAAACCCGGGCTCAAAACTTGAAAAGGCAAAAAGCCTTGGGGTGCCGGTGCTTTCTGAAGAAGAATTTAAAAACTTGATTGAACAATAATTTTTAAGGAGAAGGATATGAAAAAGGTTTTAAAAACTACTTTAGGATCAATAATTTTAGGCTCAATGTTTGCGCTCAGCTTTGGTTTTGGCGCATCAAACCTTACAGCACAGGCAGCAGAAAACGAAAGAGGAAGTGTTTCAGTTTGGGCAGAAGCCACGGAAGAAACGGCGCCTAATATGGCAACAATCACACTGAGCGTTGAAACATCAGATAAAGATATTTCAAAAGTGACAGAGGCAAATAAAAAAGCTGCAAACGATTCAATTGCAGCTGTTAAAAAACTTATTGATACACAAAAAGGCGAAAGTGTAAAAACGCTTGCTTTTAACGTAAGCCCTGAATATAAATATAAAGACGGAACGAAAATTTTTGTTCAATATAACGCAAGAAATTCTTACGAAGTAAAAATTAAAGACGTTTCAAAACTGGGAAAAATAATCTCTGCTGCCCTTGCAAATGGCGCAAACGTTGTATCCGGGCTTTCATACTCACTTGATACAAACGAAGAAGCCTGCAATAAATTAATTAAACAGGCAGGAAGCCTTGCAAAAACAAAGGCTGAAACTGCTGCAAGCGCACTTGGCACAAGCATAACAGGCGTAAAGTTTGCAAACATTCAATGCTCAACAAACAGCTACAGCCGGCCGAGATACAATATGGCCCTAAAAAGTGCCGGAAATGCTATGGCAATGGAAGATGCAGTGTCAGCAGATTCGGGAATTCCTGCTGAAGGCGGCACAATTAAATTCCGCGCAACGGTTGATGCATCATTTTTTGTTAAATAAATTTGCAAAAATAAAGACATATATGAGGCCATATAACAATGTTTTTTAACAACGAATTTCAACTAAAAAAATTTAAGCTTCAAATGAAAAGGTTTGTCGAGGGCAAGCCTTTTCAAAACTCAATTCTAGCCATAATTATTTTCAACTCAATTCTTCTTGGGCTTATGACATATCCTGCTTTAATGTCCCGTTTTGGAGATATTATGCATTTAGCCTGCAACATTTGTGTCGGCATTTTTACGGTTGAAATTGCCCTAAAGCTTTATGTTTACGGCAAAAAATTCTTTAAATCCGGCTGGAATAATTTCGATTTTATTATCGTTCTAATTTCCCTTGTGCCAACGGCAGGCGCTTTTTCGTCCCTACGTGTGTTTAGAATTCTCCGCGCACTTCGGGCCCTAAGGCTTATTACCCAGCTTGAAAAATTAAGAGTAATCGTTCAGGCCATAATTGATTCCATTCCAAACGTTGCCTGGGCAAGCGGTTTGCTTTTGGTAATTTTCTACATCTTTTCAATTATGGGGACAACCCTTTTTGCCTCAAATTTCCCGGATTGGTTTGGAAGCATCGGAAAATCAATGTACACTCTATTTCAAGTAATGACGCTTGAGAGTTGGTCTATGGGCATTGCACGACCCGTAATAGCGCAGTTCCCGTTTGCCTGGATATATTTTATCTCATTTATTTTGGTTTCATCTTTTATTGTGATGAATGTAATTGTAGGCGTTGTGGTTAACGCCATAAGCGAAATTTCAGCAGACATTAAAAAAGAAAAAGAAACAGTGCGCCTGAAACATGAAAAGCGCGATTTAACAACGGAACTTTTAAAATTAAAAGACCAGATGTCTGTTGTTGAAAACCTTATTGAAATTGAAAAAGCAAAAAATGCAAACTAAAAGATAAGAAAAGCAAATATTTTAGCTCACACTTTGCTTTTTCGCTTTGTCTGTGGGAAAATTGGTCTTAAAAAAGATTAATCTTAAACCAAAAAGGACACGAGAGAAAATGGACACCAAAGACAACGTTTTAAAAATTGCAATCCCAAACAAGGGAAGGCTTTCAACAAAAATATATGAGCTTTTAAACGCAGCAGGGCTTTCTTTTGAATCAAAAGATGAAAGATGTTTGCAAATTAAAGCGCAGGATGGAAAATGTCAGATAATTTTTGTAAGAACCCAGGATATCCCGAGGTTTTTGGATGCAAAAGTCGCAGACATCGGTTTTACGGGCCTTGATGTTGTAACAGAAGAAGGTTTCGACCTTGATGTTATTAAACGTTTTGACTTTGGATACTGTGATATGGTTGTTGCGGTTAAAAACACCGATAAATATGAAAAAACGGAAGATTTACCCGAATGCATAAACGTTGCAACATCTTTTCCAAACATTGCAAAAAAATATTTTGAATCAAAAGGAAAATGCGCAAAGGTGATTGAAGTTTCAGGCGCCGTTGAAATCACCCCAAACCTTGGCCTTTCGGATGTCGTTGTTGATATAACATCCACAGGCTCTACCTTAAAATCAAACAACTTGAAAATTATTGATAAAATAATGGATTCAAGCTGCGTTATTGTTCAAAGAAAAAATTTAACCGACGAAAAAATCAATCAGATTAAAGCTTTGCTTCTTGCAATTGATGCGGTTTTGGATGCCAAAGAGAAAAAATATTTAATGGTACATGTTCCAAAGGAAAAAATAGATGAAATTAAAACTTTCCTTCCGGGGCTTTCTTCTCCAACGGTTACAACGCTTTGGGGCGATGATAAAAACGTTGTAATCCACGTTGTTGTAGATAAAGATAAAATTTATGACAGCATAAACCACCTGAAACGCCTTGGCGGACAAGGAATTTTGATTTTGACCGTTGATCAGATGGTGCGCTAAGCTGCTTGTTATAAGGAAAAAATTATGGATGACATCAAAACATCTGAAATAGCAAAGCTTCTTGAGACGATGAAAATTCTTCGGGGCAAAAACGGCTGTGAGTGGGACAGAAAGCAGACCCATTTTACAATCAGGCAAAATATGCTTGAAGAAGCTTATGAAGCCGTGGATGCCATAAACTCAAATGATATGAAGCATTTAAAAGAAGAACTTGGAGATGTCTTGCTTCAGGTTGTTTTGCATTCCCAAATTGCAGATGATAACGGCTGTTTTAACTTTGAAGATGTGGCAAAAGGCATAAATGAAAAGCTCATCCACAGGCACCCACACGTTTTTTCAGACACAAAAGTTAAAAATGTGGATGAAATTTTAGCAAACTGGGATGCGCTTAAAAAGGAAGAAAAACCGCACAGAAAAAGCGTTTTGGATGGCATCTCAAAAGCACAGTCTCCATTAATGACAGCGGAAAAATTATCTAAAAAGGCCGTAAAGCAAGGGTTTGAATGGCCTGATGAAAAAAGCTTGATAGAATGTGTTAAATCGGAATTCAGAGAATTTATTCACGCAAAAACAAACGAAGAGCGCGAAATGGAATTTGGAGACATTCTTTTTGCACTTGTAAATTTAGCACGCTGGCACAAGCTTGATGCGGAACAATGCCTTATAAAATCAAACAAAAAATTTGAAGTTAGATTTAGAAAAATGGAAGAAATTGCCCCAAGTGTTTACAATAAGCCCTTAACAGAGCTTTCGTTTGAAGAGTGGGACAACCTTTGGAACAAAGCAAAAACACTGACTGAAAAAGAATATTAGCTTTTTTATATGACAAAATGCGGCAAAGCGCAGCTTCTTAAAAAACCCGTCTGGTGTATGTCCCAGGGCGGGCAATATGATTTTTGTCTGAAATTAATAAAATATCTTTGTTATGCAAAATAAAGATAAAAACTCAAATTTTTTCAGCGAATTTTCAGACAAAAGCGGCTGTATAAATTCAGGAATGTGTTCTGTTGACCCTTCTTCAAACGCACTTGAAGAACTTCTGTTAAACGAAATAAGGCAAATTGCTTTTTATATTGTAAAATTGGCTGATTTTAACATAGAAAACACAAAAATTGTTCAGGATGCAATTCAAGGGCTTTCTGTAATCATTATAAACACAGCCCTTCGGCTAAAAGATTATAAGGCGCTTTTATATAAGCTTGAAGAAGAGAAAAAATCCGCTAAAGAGCTTTACTTGGGCTGTTGCAAGGAAAAGAGGATAAAATATGAACTGGTTGAACATGCAATAGAACTTCCAAAAGATGCGAATTTGGCGGATTTAATAAAAGCGGGAGAGGTCCTTGTTGTTGAAAAACAGAAAGAATATGAGCCCAAAAAACTCGATTTAATTGAACTTTTAATAACTTTTGCAAAAACAAGCGCCATAAACATTGAAAAATTGCGCCGTTTAGATTATTCAAACGATGATTGGAACTTTAAAATTTTAAAGTTTTTAAATTTGACAAACATTCCTTCTGTTCGCATTGAAAAATTGAAGAAAAAAATATGTGAATTTTCAGAAGTCTCTTATCAAATTTGGGAAAAATTGGTTGAAGCCCTTGAAAACCGCTACGGAAAAAGAGTTGAAGCAGAAATTAATCTTAATATTCAAAGCGGAAGGTCAATCCTTGTCTCGGGGTCCGATTTGGATGAACTTGATGCGCTTTTAAAGGCAGCAGAAGGCAAAGATGTTAATATTTACACAAATTCTACCCTTTTTATAGCATTTGCCTATCCGCACTTTTTAAAATATAAAAACCTCGTTGGGCACTTTGGCGGGGAGAATGCCGAAGCAGATTTTTCAAAGTTCAAAGGTCCTATTTTTGCAACACAGAGTTTTTTGCAAAAAGTAGATTATTTTAGACGCGGCACAATTTTTACAACAAAAATCATTGCGCCTGAAAAAATGGTTAGAATTGAAAATTACAATTTTGAACCGTTAATTCAAAATGCGCTTGAATCTGAAGGTTTCAGCTTAGAGGATGAAACAAAAAAGGAAAAAGTAACATTAAAATATAACAAGGACGAGATTGATAAAATCCTTGAAAACAAAGATAATAAAGAGCTTTGCATTGTTGTAGGCTCTTATAAAAAAGATGCGGTTGTGGATAGATTTACCGGCAAAAACATTATAGAGCTTGAGTCTCCGGTTGAAATCCAACTTTTAATATACATTTTAAACAAGGCAAATTGCGACGATTTAAGCATTGTGTTCACGCACTGCGGCCCAAATACGATAAATATTTTATTCAGCACTCTATATTTTGACCCAAAGAAAATTTATTTTGCAAAATGCCCAAATACACTGATAAGCCCACATGTCATAAGAGCGATGAGCGAAGTTTTTGACGTTGAAATGATATAGTTTTAGCTTATTATGCCCTAAATTAGCATGTTTCCCTTACACTTTACAAAGTTGTATTTTTGCAAAGCACGCGCTATGATTTAAAAAAGATATTTCCAAAGAGTGCTATAGCTCACGGGTTATGGCAGATGTGGAAAATTCAAATCGTCAGGTAAAGATTACTTTTTAAAGTAATTTCATTGCTGAATTTTAAAATCAGCTTTTTAAAATCGGCCGTCGCTTGGTAAAGTTTATATTATCGGGCCAAGTTATTTACCTTAAAAGACACAGCTGCACGTTGAAAAGCAGGCCATTCCCTTCGGGCCGACAATTATCCTTTGTGACAAAACGCGTAAGCCGGTGCGAATAGCACTACGATAGCGACACTCTGCCGAGAAAAAGGTGACTAAATGTCACGTTTTTTGAGAGGGAGATAATCGAATTAAATTTGTGACAACGCTAGTGAAAGCAAATTTGAATGAGATACCCTCAGAAGCCACTTCAGGTTACGGTGCCTTACAGTGCAACCCAAGAAGCAGCGGCTGCCCGGGCTCCAACAATAACTACTGCGAGCCGAACGTCGTATGGTCAGGCGAGCTTAAAAGCGGCACTAACTATTACTACGGCAATCTGAATAGCGGCACGTTTTACGCTTCCACGGGGAACAACGCCAATTATACCAACGCTTATGGTGTGCGCTGTGTCCTGGATTTGGATTTCATAAAGCAAAAGGAAACTACAGACAGCTCTGTGACGCCAATTCGGGTTACGGCGCCTTGCGGTGCTACTGGACAACAAGCTGCCCGGGCGCGAATGGTAACAACTGCTACCCGTACAACGTATGGTCAGGCACGGCAAGCGGCAGTAACTATGTGAATCACAACTTGAATAATGGCACTTTCAACGGTCCGTATAACAATGTCTCTACCAACGCCTTTAGTGTGCGCTGTGTCCTGGATTTGAACTGCGGACAACTGCTACCCGCACTACATTGGTACGAGCACGCCCAATGGAGCATACTACTATGGCTACAGGTTAAATAACGGCTCCTTTGATAAACTGTCTAATGGAGTTTCCACTCATGCCTTTAGTGTGCGCTGTGTCCTGGATTTGAACAAAAAAATTATCTTACGGGCGTATAATCAATTTTGGATTCTTCTTCCGTTGCTTCAAGTTTAAAGATAACAGGCCTTAAGCCGTCATTGCAACTTACAATTGCAACGTTCGACTTTCTTATCCAATCGCCGTAATAAAAGAGCTCTTTGCCCGCCCCGTGGGCAAGGGCAAAAACATATTGATAAATGGCTTTCCAGGCTTCATCGCAAAAACCTTCAGGCTTTGCATAATCTGCATAGAAAACCTGCCCCTCTTTTAGCATAGGGCAAGCTTTAAGCCCCTCTGCACCGTATTCTTCCGCAAGCTCTTTATCGAGCGTTGTCTTTAACACCGTAATTTTTACTTTTTTCATAGAAATCCCTCTTAAAGATAAAAAATTAGAGGCAGATAAAAATCCGCCTCTAATTGATAAATGTAAATTTAATTACATCATTCCGCCCATACCACCCATGCCGGACATATCAGGCATTGCAGGTTTTGATTCTTCAGGAATGTCAACAACTGCAGCTTCTGTTGTAAGCAACATTGAAGCAACGCTTGCGGCATTTTCAAGTGCAGAACGTGTAACTTTTGCAGGGTCAACAATTCCGGCTTTGAACATATCCACAAACTGGTTGTTGAGCGCATCATAACCGTATGCACCTGCTTCTTTTCTTACGGCATCAACGATTACATCGCCCTTTGCACCTGCGTTATTTGCAATTAAGTTCAAAGGAATGTCGAGTGCAGCAGTTAATATTTTGTAGCCGATTTTTTCATCATCGGAACCAAAGTTTTTGTTTGCGATTTCTTTTTCAAGATGTTGTTGAACACGAACCAAAGCAACGCCGCCACCCGGAACGATGCCTTCTTCCTGTGCTGCACGGGTTGCATTCAGCGCATCTTCAATTCTTAATTTTGATTCTTTTAATTCAACTTCAGAAGCTGCACCAACTTCAATAACAGCAACGCCGCCTGAAAGTTTTGCAATTCTTTCTTGAAGTTTTTCTTTATCATATTCTGAATCAGAAGCTTCCATTTGTTTTTTAAGAAGCTTAACTCTTTCTTCAACTGCAGCCTTTGTTTCAGAACCAACAACAATCGTTGTTTCGTCTTTTGTAACGGCAACTCTTCTTGCGCGGCCAAGCATTTGAACTGTGATATTTTCAAGCTTAATACCAAGTTCTTCAGTAAACATTTGTCCGCCGGTTAAAACTGCGATATCTTCAAGCATTGCTTTTCTTCTGTCGCCAAAACCGGGAGCCTTAACGGCAACTGCTCTTAATACTTTTCTCATTGTGTTAACAACAAGTGTTGCAAGGGCTTCGCCTTCAATGTCTTCAGCGATGATTAAAAGTGACTTACCGTCGCGTGCAACTTGTTCCAATATCGGTACAAGATCTGCAATAAGGTTGATTTTTTTGTTTACACAAAGAACGTAAGCGTCTTCTAAAACTGCTTCCATTCTTTCAGGGTCTGTGATGAAGTATGGTGAAATATAGCCTTTATCAAACTGCATACCTTCAACGATTTTTTTATCGGTTCCGAAAGTTTTTGATTCTTCAACAGTAATAACACCGTCTGTGCCAACTGCTTCCATACAATCTGCAATTAAGTTTCCGATAAATTCGTTGTTTCCTGCAGAAATTGAAGCAACCTGAGCTCTCATTTCTTTTGAATCAACAGGTTTAGACATATTTTTAATTTCAGAAATTGCTTCTTCAACAGCTTTATTTATACCTTTTTTGATACCCATCGGGTTTGCGCCTGCTGTTAAGTTTTTCAAACCTTCTTTAAAAATTGCCTGAGCCAAAACAGAAGCGGTTGTTGTGCCGTCCCCTGCAACATCGTTTGTTTTTGAAGAAACATCTTTTAAAAGCTGTGCACCAGCGTTTTCAAGCGGGCATTGCAATTCGATTTCTTTTGCAATAGTCACACCGTCATTTACAATTTGCGGTGAACCGTATTTTTTGCCGATAATAACGTTTCTGCCTTTGGGCCCAAGGGTAACTTTTACAGCATCTGCCACTTCGTTAACACCTTTCAAAAGGCTTTCTCTGGCATCTGTATCAAATATAATTTTCTTTGCCATAATATTTTTCTCCTATAAATTCTCTAATGGTTGCTTCAAAGTTTTGTACCTGCGTTTTTCTACTCAATTATTGCAAGCACGTCTTTAACAGATAAGATTTTGTATTCAACGTTTTCAACTTTTACGTCAGTTCCTGAATATTTAGCGTATAAAACTTTATCGCCAACTTTTACTTCCATATCTTCTTTGTTTCCGGAATCTAAAGTTTTACCGGGGCCAACTGCAACAACTTCGCCTTTTTGCGGTTTTTCTTTTGCAGAATCAGGGATGAAAATTCCGCCCTGGGTTTTTTCAGCATCGTCAATAACTTTAATCACGATTCTATCGCCCAATGGTTTAAGTGTCATAATAATATCCTCCTAAATACACTAATCATGTTTCTTTATACCCCAATAATATATGAAAATTAAAATTTCAAAAGAATAATTAACAAAAAATTAATTATTTGAAATAATATCTAAAAACATAAATAAAAACACAACTATTGATACTTTTGGCTGCCCGTATCTGCGATTGCATCAGGGGTAGTTTGAACCTCATTAACGACAATGGCGTTTGAAATGGCGATGCCTTCTTTGTATGCGGGCGTATTTGCAATTTTCCCGCTCACATACATAACGCTTGAGCCGCCCCCGTCAAGGTTCATTGCATATTTGCAGCCTAAATCCTTCATTAGCTTTGAAATTTCCCAAAGTGTCATGCCGACTGATGTTTCTTCTCTTCCATCTACTGTTACGATTATAAGCTCGTTATTTTCCGTGTAACCAATTGCAGTACGCGGATTTTTACCGTTTATGGCTCCAAACCTTTGTTCTTTAATATCAACATACATTTGCCCGTTTTTCACTAAATACGGGCCGCCGCCAATAATATGCTCGCTGCTTTCAAAAGTTTCAGGAAAGTTTATATCAATTTTGATATTTTTTGCACTTAAAAGAGGTTCCAGCTTTTGCTTTGGCCCCACAACTGCAAAGCCGCCTGTTGGAATTTCAACGCTTCCATAATTTTGTGCCACAATTTTTCCGTCCTTGATTGCAACAGACATCCCATATTTTGGCGCAAGGGGCGTTGTTTTGCCCCATTTTTCCGTATAAACAAGGGTATAGGTTGAAAGCATTCTTGGCTGGTTAATGTTATCTGCCTTGATTTCAAGCTTTTTTGCCCTTAATGTTATGTCGATATTGCTTTTGTCCATTGAAAAAGAATTATCGGAATTTATTCCAAGAGCAACCCTATTGTAAATTGGGCCTGTTAAAACATTTTTATCAATCACCAAAGTGCCCAAGGGAACGCCTGTTTGGGGTTTAAAATATCCGCCGTTTATTGCAACAATTGAATTTTCAGTCTTTGCAATGTTTCTAATTGTTGCTTTTCTGTTTAAAACCGTGTCCGCTGCCGTTTTTGGCTTAATTTGAAGTTTTGAATTTGATTTCGGGCTGATTTCAACAATATTAATCTTTACAGGTCTGTTATTTATCCATTTTGTCATTTTAACGTGTACTATTCCTTTTGCGGGTCGGGAAATTAAAAGCCCCTTATATTTTTGGTTTGTGGAATTCAGCCAGCTTTCGTATTCTCTTTGTTCAATTTCTTCTTTGGTTAAAATTTCGGCCTTGCTTCTAAAAGAGATATAAGCATCTTCAGACGCAAAAATCGGGTGCGCCTGACCCAAAGTCAAATAGCATACACCCGATGTTACAGTTATTCCTATAATGGCTAAAAGCAAAGATATAATGTCCTTTGGCAGCCTGCAAGGGAGCCTGAGCGGCAGTTTTAACCGCAAGGCTATAGCGCCGCCCTCAAAATGCGGGCTTATGAAGGCTGTTTTAAAGGAAAACATCTTTCTTTCTCCGTATTTGCTTTTAGTAATTCAGATGAAAATTAAATGGGGCTTGGTTGTTCAGCACATCCTTTAATATTTTAATAAATTTAATCCAGATGTCATACTTTCCTACTACTATTGTAACATACTTTCCAAAACTCCGCAACCCCTTTATTTATAGTACTTTTGACACTTAATAAGATTTTAAAATTTTCTTGTTTGTATTTGATTATTCAAATGTTATTTATGATTTGAATAGAAAGTTTAATTGCAGGGTGGCGACACCAGAGGAGTCAGGGGTTAAACAGGGCGTTCACACAGGGTTTTGAACTTTAATTAATTAAATAGAAATATTTTTAAATTGTCATTAGTACTAAAAAGTGTACTGCCATTGTTAAGAAGCACTTCAAAGCATGGGTAAGCGCCTTTATATCTCTTGCTAAATTTTTTCTGCTGTTTTGTATTCAAATTAAAAATTTCCAGCCTGTTTTCATTTACCTTGCCTGCAAACGGTCCAGACTGTGCAATATTTGTGCCGCCATATATTAGTAAATTGTTATCATTAAGCAATACCATATCAAAATTATCACCCCTTGGGACAAGCAGCTTACCAAGTGTTTGAATTTCGTTTTTATGTGGGTCATAAATTTTTATAGTCATTTTATTGCCAACAGAATCGGTTTCTTGTCCGTTAAAAACTATCCTGTCATCGGATAATTTTATAAAATTAAAACCGTCGAGTTTTTTTGTTTTAGAAATAGTATTCGTGTGTGGATTATAAAGTTCTCCTGAAAGATTATAGACATTGCCATCCTTTAAAACAAAAGCCGGATAATATCTCCAATCTGTAATCTCAAGATTTTCAATCAAGGTGAATTCACCTGTTTCGGGTTTAAATATTTCAATTTTGCCGGCCTTTTTTGTCATGGCGCTGTCAACAACGCCAATTTTAACGGTAGGCTCTCTTTGAACATATCCGCCAGCTATTATAACATTTCCATTATCAAGAAGAAGTGCATTAAAATCTGATCTTCTGATATTAACTTTTCCGGCATAGCTAAATGTCATTGTTTTGGGGTCGAAAATTTGTGCGTACATGGATTTTTGATAATTTGTAAGATATAAATTATATTCGCTAAAAAGTTCTGTATCTTTTTTAATGTAAGGTAAATATATTTTTTCTTTTTCAACTTCAGGTAATTGACGGTATTCCTGCCATAAATCATGGCTTATTTTTCTTTTCTGTTCTTCGGATAACTTTGTAATATCAAAATTTTTAAGTTTTTCTTTGTATAATTTGTTTGAAATCAGTTTAAATATTTGTTGATTAAACTTTTCGGAAGGATATGCCATCATGGGATTTATAAACAAAACCCTGCCGTCATTCAATAAAGTTCCTTTTGCAAAATTTAACCCCTCATTAAAACCTCCGCCAATTTTATAGCTGCTCATGTCTTCGTTGAATATCGCACTAAATTCCCTGCTTGCAAGTAATATTTTACCGTCTTGGAGCTTTGTAATACTATAAGAATTGGGAACGACAAGGTCTACTTTTTGAACAACATATCTTCTGGGGAAATAAGATGCTTTAACTGTTTTTGTTTGAGCTAAAACGCAAGCACAATTAAGAACAATAAAACAACTTATAATTCCGAACAACAATCTAAAACTTTTATTCATACACAAACTTCTTCCCTTATATCAGAAACATAATAGCTCCAAAGCGCGCAGACTGTCAATAAAACTCCCCATCCCATAGGCTGAATCCGCAAATCCATGGCCCGCAGGGCAGGTAATGTTTGTATCATTAACCAAATTAAAAATATATTTAACTTTTGTAAGTTTTCCTCTTTAAATCAAAATGAAAATAATGTATAATTAGAAAGTTGCCTGTGGCATAAAATAAAATTGAAGGCTTAGATTTTTTTTGAGGAAACAGCCTTAAAAGGAAGGTCAAGGCAGCTTTTAAGACGAGAAGACAAGTCTAGAAACGGAGAAACACACATTATGCACATCCACGTAAACGGACGCAACCTTGAAGTTACAGATGCGATTAAAGCCTATGTTAAAGAAAAAGTAGGAAAAGTTGCAGCGCACTATGACCAAATTCAAGCTATAGACGTCGTTTTAACCGTTATTAAAAACCCGTCTGTGTCTGATTCCCACATTGCAGAAGTAAACTGCAAAATGCTCGGCGACACCGTTAGGGTTGAAGAACAGGCAGAAACAATGTATGCAAGTATCGACCTTGTATCAGACAAATTGGACCGTCAGGTTCGCAAATTTAAAGAAAAAAATTCAAAATCAAAAGTGGGTGCAGAATCTATCAGGCTGAATGCAGCCGAAGAAACCGCCGAATAACTTTTAAAAAGGCAAAATTTAAAACGGGTTCTCTTTTTAAAGCAAAATCAGGGGCCCGTTTTTTAATGCTTGCGTTTAAAAGCTTTTTACTTCCTTTATATCGCCGTGGAACGCAAACAAAGCACTAGTTTCGCGCTTCAATGGCAGATTTTAATTCTTCCGGCATATCTTCTTCTTTAACATTTGGCGCTGCAGCCCAAATGATTGAGCTCATATACCTTTTAATCGTAACCGTTTTATAGCCCCTTTTCTTTAAAAAGCGATTTATAAGGTGTGCAATTGTGGAGCTCTTTTCGCCTTCAACAAGCCTGTCATACCTTTTTACGCCCATAATTTCCGCAACATCCGAAATTTTCACCCACGCATCTATTGCATCTAATACCTGCGCTACCTTATCTGCAGCATCGATTAGCGCCTCCTTGCCTTCTTTTTGGATGTCACCTTTTGCTTGAGCAGCCTTATTATCAGCATTTGGCTCATAGGTTATAATTTCAGCGCCCGGGATGATTTTATCCATTTTTTCGGTGTTCAAATTTTTATAAAATTCAACCACTTTTTCATCCGCAAGAACACGTTCTTTTGAAAAATTCTCTAAATATAGCCCAGACAAGGTTTTCACCCTGCTCATTGCAACGTATGCCTGGCCGCGCTCAAAAATCCTTTTGCAATCAACGTATAAATTTTCAAGGGTCATCCCTTGGGATTTATGAATTGTAATTGCCCAGGCAAGACGCAAGGGGTATTGGTGCCTTTGGGCCATAACTTTGTCGTTATAATAATATTCAAACTTTTCAGGCTCAATCTCTTTTATGGCGCCGTTTTCAAATTCAACCGTTATAGAATCTTCGTTTATTGCAATAATTGTGCCGCAAGAGCCGTTTATAAGCCCTGTTTTAAAATCCGAATTTATTAAAAGCATAACTTTTGCGCCAAGCTTTAATTTTATAAGCTTTTCTGCGCGGCAGTTTTTGTTAAAAATCTCTAAAATTGTTTCTTCGCGCTCTGTAAGGTTTTCAGAGACGAAATCTTTCCCCCTTAAAACTTCATCCTGCGCCAAAAATTCAACCACAGGCGAATTTAGCCTGTTAAACATCATTTGGTTATAATTATCCGCTTCTTCATTTGTTGAAAAAATATGTAAAATATCGGCTTCTTTTTTATCCGTGCTTTTTATCACACCCCTTACCACACTTTTTACCGTATCTCTTGAATTTAAAAGCTCTTCATCTTCTCTTGTTAAAGAATTTATGCGCATATTTGAAAGTGCCTGAATAAAATTTTCCTCGTTTTGCCTGTGGTTTTCAGTCAGCATAATATTTTTCAGGTTTAATTCCTTCCATATAGGCGATTCAAAGCAATAATGCAGTTCTTCCGTTTCTTTTTCAACAGGAGGGAGCTGGAAAAAATCCCCGAAAAAGATTACCTGAATACCTCCAAAAGGCGTGTCTTCATCCCTCACAAGCCTTAAAACCTTGTCTATATATTCAAAAGTTTTAATGTTTAACATTGAAATTTCATCAAGCGCAAGCATTTCGCACTTTAAAATCTGGTTTCTAACCGTTGGTTTATTCAAAATATTTTTTACAACCGTATCCACAGGATATCTGCAAATTCCGACTCCTGCCCAGGAATGAATTGTCTGGCCTTTAACATTAACGGCTGCAATCCCTGTTGTGCTTGTCACAACAAGCTTTTTAAACTTACTTTTTAGCATATTTAAAATGTAACTTTTGCCTGTTCCTGCATGGCCTGTGATAAAAAGGTTTTCACCGGATTTTACAAGATGCACAATATTACTTATTAAAGGGTCAATATTTTCAGCGTTTACTTTTTTAACAGCGACTCCAGAAGGTTTTAGGGATTCGGGCAAATTTTTCGTAACAATGAGCTGGTCTTCGTTAAAAATTTTATACGGAACATATTCCCCGCTTGCAATCTGCCTTTCAAAGGCAATCGGCCTTTCATCCCGCTTTACCTCATATTTCAAACCGTCAACTGATGCCCATTTGGAAGATTTAAACCCGCAAATTCTTTTATAGCATTCAAAAATGCACTGCGAAACGTTTGCAAACTTTTTGCCTTGCATATTTGTGTGTTTTTCTTCAATTGTATTTGCTAAAATCCGTGCTATGTCAATAATTTCATCGTATGCAATTAATTCTGACAACAAAATTTGGAGAAGTTTTTTTGGGTTTGAAAAATTATACCCTTTTGGTACTTCTTCTGAAGAAAAGCTTTCAGGCGCACTTTCAGAAGTGTTTTCCAAATATTTTGCATATTCTTTTTCTTTAAAATTCAAACTTTTCTCCAAAAAACCAAGACAGTACACACCAAAGCAAACTAAAATTTAAGTCTTTTAAAAAATTATACCAAAAAAGAAAAGGCAAAGGTAATGTATTTAAAATACGCCCTTGCCTTTAACTTTGACCCTTTTTGACCCTGATATATTTAATAGTCACCTTAAACTATCAGGTGCATCAAAGTTTTCAAAGATGAGGAAATGCAAATCTTTTTTATTTTGTAGGTTAGTTTCTTAAAATTGAATTTGACCTTTGCAAAAATTAAAATCCGACTGGTTTTATATAGTTTTTGACTGGCTTTGGATGGCTTTGTTTAATTCCTGCTATTTTTTGTAAATGCTTGAACATTTACAAATTCACCATTTAGAAGTGTATTGTAAAAATAAGGTTTTTAAAGCCCTTTTTGTCAAATTATTTACAAAAATTTACAAACTAAGCTTTTATTGGCACTCATACAGAGCACACTTTTTATTAAACACCAAAGCAAACCTCTCTTTAGGGCGGGTTTCTTGTGCAGGAAAATATGTGTGGTATAATTTTTTTGATAAAGTGTATCTTGATTTTAAGAGGAATTAACAACAATGGAAAATACCGCAATCGACTTTAAAAACCATTTCAATAACTATGTTCAAAACCTTGAAACATACATTATGTTTCAAATAAAACAGAGAACACTTGAACTGACGGACGAACTTACCAAAAAAGGCAGAAAACCGATTGCACTTTCAATGGGCGCACCGGTTGATATGGTGCCTGAATTTGCGGTAGAAACTTTGAAAAATTGCCTCAATGACCCTTCAATTCATACATATTCAACCCCAAAAGGCGAAAAATATTTCTTAGAAGCCGTTTCAAGAAGGATGAAAACAAGGTTTGGCGTAGATGTTGACCCAAACACAGAAGTTTTTTCCCTGATAGGTTCAAAAGAAGGTATCGCAAACTTAATCAGAGAACTTATTAACCCCACAACCGATATCAAAAACAAAGATATAATCCTTGTTCCGGACCCTGGGTATGCCTCTTATGGAGAGATGATAAAGGTTTCAGGCGGCCTTGGATACGGGCTTCCTTTAACAAAAGAAAATAATTATATGCCTGATTTAGAACTTGTTTTAGAACAAATTAAAAAAGACGGCTTAAACCCTGAAAAAATTAAGGCGCTTGTAATTAATTACCCGAACAACCCGCTTGGGGCAGTTGCCACAAAAGAATATTTGCAATCTTGTGTAGATTTTTGCTTGAAACACCGCATCATGCTTATTTCAGACAACGCATACTCTGAAATTTATTTTGATGAAAACGACAAACCGTTAAGTATCCTTGAATTAAAGGGCGCAAAAGACGTTGCGGTTGAATTCCACAGCTTTTCAAAGCCATACGCGATGACAGGCTGGCGTATGGGCTGGGTTTGCGGAAACAGGCAAATTGTTTCAATGTTTGGTAAATTAAAATCCACAATTGACACGGGCATTTTTAAAGCAATGCAGCTTACGGGCGCAAAGCTTTTAGATTCAAAAGAAGGCGATGAATATATTCAAAATGCAAACAAAAAGCTCAAAAGAAAAATTGACAACTTTGTTCACGGCCTAAAGGAACTCGGCTGGAAAGACATTGAAACCCCAAAAGCCACATTCTACCTTTGGATTTCGGTTCCGCCAAAATATAATTCAGATGCTAAAAAATTCTGCGACGATTTGCTTGAAAAATCAGGCATTGTGGCAGTCCCCGGGGATGCATTCGGCACTATGGGGAAAGGCTTTGTAAGGCTTTCAATTGTAGCTTCTGAAGAAAGTTTAGATGCCGTTATTGCAAGAATGAAGCAGGACGGGCACACTTTCAATTAAGCCAAAGGATTTTAAAAGATGAAAAAGCCCAATGTTGCACCAAAAGTTGCCATAATAGATTATGGCGCAGGAAACGTGAGAAGCCTTGGAAATATGCTCACCTTCCTTGATGTGCCGTATGACATTACAAATGACAGGGAAAAAATTAAAAACGCAGACAGAATAATTTTCCCGGGCCAAGGGCATTTTGCTCAGGCCATGGAAAAGCTGAATAATAGTAATATGACAGCTTTTGTGCAGGATATTGTCGCAGGCGGGAAGACCTTTCTTGGAATTTGCCTTGGCTTGCAGGTTTTGTTTGAAACATCTGAAGAAGCACCCGGAACAAAGGGTTTAGGGATATTTAAGGGAGATGTTAAAAAATTTCAAACGGGAAAAACACCACAGATAGGCTGGAACAAGATAAAGACAACTGAAAACAACAGCTACCTTGAAGATGATTATTTTTATTTTGTAAATTCATATTACGTTTGCCCCGAAAACAATGATATAATAAGCTCAACGGCCAATTATCATATAGATTTTTGTGCAAGCGTTGAATATAAAAACATTACAGCAGTACAATTTCACCCCGAAAAAAGCTCTGCCGCAGGGATTGAGTTTTTTAAGAAGTGGATAGGAAATTAAAAACTGCTATTTAGGCGTATAAAAAACCCGATGCTATTTATAACATCGGGTTTTTACTTATTTTAAAACTTGCCATTATTTTTTCGCTTGGCTCCTGTGGGTGTTTCACAAAAATTTGTTTCACTAACGTTGCCACAAATTTTGTTCACATCCTACGTCGCCATCGTCGTGCTAACCGCACCGGCTTGCGCTTTCGATAATAGCTTGCGCTGCTGTACTTTCTGCCTTTTGGCGGAAACGCAGCTTGTCTGCAATTAGTGCAAAACTTGCCACTACTTTTTCGCTTCGATAACAGCTTGGGCAGCTGCAAGTTTTGCCTGCGGAATTCTAAACGGTGAACAAGAAACGTAATTCAAACCGATTTTGTGGCAGAATTTCACACTGTCAGGATCTCCGCCGTGTTCGCCGCAAACACCGCCAACAAGCGCCGGATTAACCTTTTTGCCTTTTTCCATAGACATTTCAATTAACTGGCCAACGCCTTTAACATCAAGGCTTTCAAACGGGTTTCTCGGAAGGATTTTGTCTTCAACATATTTATTCAAGAACTTGCCTTCGGCATCATCCCTTGAATACCCGAATGTCATCTGGGTAAGGTCGTTTGTACCGAATGAGAAGAATTCTGCGTATTCTGCAATTTCATCCGCAGTTAAAGCCGCACGAGGAATTTCAATCATAGTACCGAATTTGTACTCAACTTCAACCCCTTTTTCTGCCATAACTTCTTTTGCAGTTTTTACAAGAATTTCTTTTGCAACTTTTAATTCATTCACATGTCCGATTAGAGGCACCATAACCCAAGGTTTAACCGCAACGCCCTCTTTTTTAAGGTCGCAGCAGGCTTCAAAGATTGCCCTTACCTGCATAACGTTGATTTCAGGGTAAGTTAACCCCAAACGGCAGCCGCGAAGCCCCATCATCGGGTTAGATTCAGACAAGCCTTCAACAATATGAAGCATTTCTTCTTTTTCTGTTGCGTCTTTGTTTAAGGCTTTAAGCGTTGCAACTTCTTTGATTAATTCTTCTTTTGAAGGAAGGAATTCATGAAGCGGCGGGTCTAAAAGCCTTACAGTTAAAGGCTTATCCCCTAATGCCTTAAACATTGCATAGAAGTCTGAATATTGCATCGGAAGAAGTTTTGCAAGCGCTTCTTTTCTTGCTTCCGGGGTTCCTGCAATAATCATCTTTTGAACCCAAGGCAAACGATCAGGGTCCATAAACATATGTTCCGTTCTGCAAAGGCCAACCCCTTCAGCACCGAATTTTAACGAGTTTTCAATGTCTTTTGGAGTATCTGCATTTGATTCAACCTTCATGGTTCTGATTTCATCAACCCAAGAGAAGAATGTATTCCAGTTATCATCGATTTTTGCTTCAACCAACTGAACCGCACCTTCCATAACAACGCCTCTACCGCCATCGAGAGAGATGATATCATCTTTATGATAAACGGTTCCGTCTGAGCCGATTAGGGTTTCGGTATTCATGTCAATTTTTAAATCTTCACAACCTGAAACACAAGGTTTTCCCATACCCTTTGCAACAACAGCAGCGTGAGATGTTGCTCCGCCTCTAAGGGTTAAAACACCCTGAGATACTGCCATACCGTGAATATCATCCGGGCAGGTTTCAATTCTAACCAAGATAACTTTTTCGCCTGCTTCGCCTCTTTTTGCTGCTTCTTCGGTGTCAAATACAATTTTACCTACAGCAGCGCCCGGGGAAGCATTTACACCCGTACAAATTTTATGGGCTGCTTCAAGCGCCTTAGGGTCAAAGCAGGGAAGAAGAATTTGGTTAACAGAATAAGGATCAACGAGTTCAACCGCTCTTTCCTTTGTGATAATGCCTTCTTTTTCCATTTCAACTGCAATTCTGATTGCAGCAGCAGCGGTTCTTTTGCCGTTTCTTGTCTGCAAAATCCAGAGTTTACCTTTTTCAATGGTAAATTCCATATCCTGAACGTCTTTATAGCGAAGCTCAAGTTTTTTTGCAATATCAACGTATTGACGATATAAATCAGGCATTTCGGTTTCGAGTTCTGAAATCGGTTTCGGTGTTCTGATGCCTGCAACAACGTCTTCCCCTTGTGCGTTTGTTAAATATTCGCCATAGAAAGAGTTTTCGCCTGTTGCGGGGTTTCTTGTGAATGATACGCCTGTCGCGCAATCATCGCCCATATTCCCAAACACCATTGTTTGAACGTTTACGGCTGTTCCGAAATTATGGTCAATTTTATTCATATTTCTATATGCAACCGCACGCGGAATGTTCCAGCTTCTAAACACGGCCTCAATTGCCTCTTGAAGCTGAACATAAGGGTCTTGCGGGAATTCTTTGCCCGTTACTTCTTTAATAACATTTTTATAAACAGGAATTAAAGATTTCCAGCCTTCTGCTGAAATTTTTGTATCTTCTTTAACGCCTTCACGCTCTTTAACTTTTTCCACTTCAGATTCAAAATATTTTTGTCTGTCCATATCCCATGCAACAGACCCAAACATTGTTAAAAAGCGACGATAGCTGTCATAGCAGAAACGGGGATTGTTTGTTAATTTAACCATAGCTTCAACGGTTTCATCGTTTAAGCCCAAATTCAAAATGGTTTCCATCATACCCGGCATTGAAAGCCTTGCGCCTGAACGAACTGAAACCAGCAAAGGGTTTTGGGTATCGCCAAATTTTTTGCCTGCCTGTTTTTCAACATCGGCTAAAGCGGCTCTTACTTCATCCATAAGGCCTTCGGGCATTTTATTGCCGTTATTAATATAATCCATACAGGTTTCTGTTGTAATTGTAAGGCCCGGAGGAACAGGAAGCCCTGCATTTGTCATCTCTGCAAGGTTTGCGCCTTTTCCGCCAAGCAGATTTCTCATATCCGCATTTCCTTCACGAAAAAGCCAAACACGCTTTTCATTTGCCATAATTGAATTTTCTCCTTAATTTTTTAAACTGAAATTTAGTCAAAAGTTAAGGCGATTTTATCACAAAAACAAGTGCAAATAAAGAAAAAATTTAGCAAATTATAATTTGTTTGGGTTTTAAATGTAAGAATGACAATATATCATAAAAACTTATTACCCGATGAGGTAATACACATTTATTTCCCCTTGTTATATTTTCTAATACATAAAAAGATTTTAAAAAATATTGTCGTAAATAGATAGTTTGGGAGCAATTAACAAAATGGAAAAAATCAAAATTTATGTTGTGGAAGATTATTTTTTAACAAGAGTGTCGTATAAACACACTTTTGAAAAAATTGAGGACTTTAATCTTATAGGCGATTTTGAAACCGCAGAAGATTGTCTAAAAGCAATGGAAGAAAACCCTGCAGACATTGTTCTTATGGATTTAGGTCTTCCGTATCCCTATATGAACGGAATTGAAGCAACAAAAATTTTGAGCGAAAAATTCCCGAAAACAAAAGTGATAATCTTAACATCCCACGAAACAGAAGAAGAATTCCTTGCCTGCACAGCATCTGGCGCACGCGCTTACGTTTTAAAAGATTCAGACAATGATATCCTATCTCATGTTATAAGGGCGGTGAACCTTGGTGCGCTTTGGTTTGACCCAAAGTTTGAAGACACTGCAAAATCCGCCTTTCCAAAGCCTGTTTCAACAGATTTTGAAAACCTCTATCCTAAAAATGAAATTCAGGAAGTTTTAACGTCAAGAGAACTTGAAACCTTAAAGCTTTTATCCGAAGGAAAATCAAATGTTGAAATTGCAGAAATTATGATGGTAAGCAAAAATACAGCCAAGGCGCATGTTGGAAATATTTTAAGCAAATTATCCGTCACAGATAGAGTTCAGGCAGCAGTTATGGCTGTTAAAGCTAATTTATTTTAGGTCAAATTTTAAAGGTTACAGTTTAACGTTGTTTTAGTAAAAAAGATGCTAAATTAAACAAACATCAAAAAGGGTAAATAATATAATAAACACTGAAAGGGTTTGCCGAAAAGTAGTTTTGGGCAATATTAACGATGCAAAAGAAGATGAGCAAAAGAAAGAAACCTTCGTTGCGACATTAACACACGATCTTAAAACCCCAACCATAGCACAAATCAGAATGCTTGAACTTTTGCTTGAAGGAGCATTTGGCACTTTAAGCGAAGAGCAAAAAGAGGTCATAGAGCAGGTATTAAAATCTGCAAAGTATATGCTTGGAATGATTTCAAGGGTTTTATATGTCTATAAATTTGAAAACGGAAGCGCAACGCTTGAATATCAAACTTTTAATTTCAAAGAACTTGTTTTTGAATGCACAAAAGAGCTTGAGGCATTGTTTTATGATAGAAATTTAGAATTTGAAATAAAGACAAGTCTTGGCGAGCGCGAAAAAGAAGATATGACAGTCTCGGCCGATAAAATCCAAATAAGGCGCGCCATTGTAAATTTAATCTCAAATTCAATATCTTATGCAAATAAAAATACGAAAATTAAAATAGAAATCTCAAAGGAAAATGAAAATTTTGTCTTCACTGTAACAAATTCAAGCCCCTACATTCCGCCCGACATTTTAAACACACTTTTTGAAAAATACACTTCAAGCCCTTCAAATTCAAAATTAAGTTCAAACGGATGCGGCCTCGGGCTTTATTTAACAGAAAGAATAATCTCGGCCCATGGGGGCAAAATGATTGCAAAAAGCAGTATAGAAAACATAAACACATTCGGTTTTATAATCCCTGGAAAACCAATAATAAAAGAAGATTAAAAGAAGAATAAAGCGGCAATCAATTTTCAAAATTTAAGTCCTTAAAACCTATTTCCCTCAGGTTTAAATCTTTTAAATACACGGATTCAAGCTTGTTTTCAGTTAAAATATAAACTTTTTCCCTCCCGCGGGTCATTGCAACATAAAAAAGCCTCTTTTCTTCATCAATTATGTCTTTATAGCCTTGGTTAAAGTCTTTTTTTAGGGCGGCTGCAATTTCAAAATCCGGATGAATAAAGGGAATAACGCCGTTTATTGCCCTTATAATTATTACAATATCCGCTTCAAGCCCTTTGGATTTATGAATTGTCATAGCCCGAATTTTACTTTTATCAACAGTTTTCATCCTTAAAAGCTTTGGCGCAAACTCATTTTCCAAGTTTGAGCCTGAAATTTTATTCAATCTTGATAAAATTAAAAAGCTTTTATCCGGATTCAGGCGGATTAGCCTGTGAATTGTTTTTAAATATTTGGCCTTAATTTTCCCTGAATCCTTTTTAAAGGAATAAATTAAATCGGAATTATTATCTTTATTTATAAAGGTTTTATCGGCACTTATCTTCAAAACCTCGCCCCCATCTTCTTTTATGGCTTTTGCAGGAAGCCCTTCAAGCGCCATAAGGGTGTTTGAAGTTTCTATTATGTTTTTATTCGAACGGTAATTATTTGTAAGATGATAAATCTCTGAATTATTAAACAGTTTTTTAAAATTTTTAAAATAATAAAGGTTTGAGCCCGCAAAACCGTTTATAGCCTGCCAATCATCCCCCGTTGCAAAAATTTTAAGCTTTGGGTTAAAACATTTTATTGCTAAAATCATATCAAAAAACAACCTTGAAAAA
>CANSKM010000003.1 GCA_947647475.1 uncultured bacterium | reverse complement strand
AAACATTATCTTCTTTTACGGGCAAAAACGTTCCAAGGCCTACATTTAGCGTAAAATAGACAATCTTTACACCCTTTTGTTCAATTTTTTTCAATACTTCAGAGGTAAAATGAAGTCCTGCAGTGGGCGCTGCAACACTTCCGGGAATTTTTGCAAAAACGGTCTGATATGTGTTTTTATCTTCCTGCACATTTTCCCTTTGAATATAGGGTGGAAGCGGGATTTCACCATATTTTTCAAGAACATCGGTTATGTTTCCACTAAATAAAAGTTCAACTAAATTTTCATCAGGGCCCGAATTTGAAGAATCTCCTTTTTTAATAAGTTTTATTGAAAAATCCTCAGAAATTTTTACAATATCCCCCTCTTTCAGGCGTTTTAAATTTCTTATAAGGGCATACCAGAGAGCTTTTCCGCCATTTTCCGTATTAGTGCCCCCGTTTTGACCCGCAGGGTGTAAAAGAAAAATTTCAATTTTAGCCCCTGTTTCTTTATACCCTAAAAGCCTTGCGGGGAGCACTTTTGTATTATTTAAAACAAGAACATCGTCTTTGTTTAAAAATTCGGAAAAATCACTAAAAACCTTGTGTTCAATTGTTTTTTTGCCTCTTGAAATCCTCATCATTTTTGATGTGTCGCGTTTTTTTAAAGGAAATTGTGCTATTAATTCCTCCGGCAAATCGTAGTCAAATTCAAGAGCGCTTAAATATTCGGTTTTTTCAATTTTGTTTTCATTTTTTAGGTTTTTTGTCATAAAATTATTATATAACAAAAGGAGAATACAGCTATGACAATAAAAATAGGGGACAAAGAGTTTACTTCCCGCTTAATGGTTGGGACAGGCAAATTTGACAATTTTGAAACAATGAAAAAAGCCCACGCTGCAAGCGGCGCAGAGATTGTAACCGTTGCAATAAGAAGGGTGGATGAAAATTTCCAGGGCCATGTCGGGTTAATGGACCATATTGACCTTAACAAATATTGGCTCCTTCCAAACACCGCAGGCTGCGCTACGGCTGAAGAAGCTATCCGTGTTGCAAGGTTATCCCGCGCAATGGGGATAAATAACTGGATTAAACTTGAAGTAATTCCAGACCCAAAATTCCTTCTTCCGGACCCGATAGCAACTTTAGAAGCCGCAAAAGTATTGGTAGATGAAGGTTTTACGGTGCTTCCGTATATTAACGCAGACCCGATTTTAGCAAAAAGACTGGAAGAAATCGGCTGCGCGACGGTTATGCCTTTAGCATCCCCGATTGGCTCTGGCCAGGGTGTTGTTACAATGGAAAACATTAAAATTATTATCGAACAATCCAATATTCCTGTTGTTGTGGATGCAGGAATAGGCGTTCCTTCGGATGCTTCGCTTGTTATGGAAAAAGGTGCGGATTTTTGCCTTATAAACACTGCAATTGCAAAAGCGGATGACCCTGTTAAAATGGCAGAAGCTTTTAAATATGGGGTTATGGCGGGCCGTGCTGCGTATGAAGCAGGAAGAATTCCTGTTAAACAGTATGCAAGCGCATCTTCACCTTTAACGGGGATTGTAGGAAAATAGCCTGCGGGGTGCTTTAAATTGAGCACTCACAGCCAAAAATCACTGTTTTATGTTTGGTTTTTGAAATTGTTATCTTAAAAAAGTATAGTTATATGATAAATTTCTACAAAAGCCTTTCATCCAAAATTGAAAGGCTTTTTATTTACATTATAAAGTTTGTAAAATTCTTTGTTTTAAGTATCTTTTCTTTAATTTATAAAGAAAATTGCATCATTTGCGGCTGCGCGCTTCAAAACAACGGATTTAGCGCCCAAAATAACACCTGTTCAAAAAATGTAAATCTTTTGTGTAAAACCTGTGCAAAAACTGTTGAATTTTTATCAGGTTTTCCACAAGGGGTATATGATGGTGTTGAAATTTACTCTGCAACAATTTATAAAACAACAATGCGGCAGTTAATTCATAAATTAAAATTCAACCACAAAAAAGACGTGTGCCACGTCTTAGCCTATTTTTTGTTTGAATATTATAAAAAAATCGAAGCTTATAAAAAAGAATGTGGAAAATTTTTGCCTTCGCTCGAAAACCTTGTAATAGTGCCTGTTCCAACAAATAAAAATAATATAAAACAGAGGGGATACAATAATGTATTTGAAATTGCAAAAGAATTTTCAAACCTTTTAAGAGCACCTTTTTCAAAAAATTTACTTTTAAAAATTAAAGATACAAAACCACAGTATAAACTTGGGCCAAAAGAGCGGGTTAAAAACGTTTCCGGGTGTTTTAACATAAATTTAAAAGAGGTTGAAAAATTCAAAGGAAAAACGGTCTTAATTATAGATGATATCTACACAACAGGGGCAACAATAAATGAAATTATAAAAGTTTTAAAGAAAAATAATATAGAAAATATTTTTTGTATCACTTTGTCAAAAGTTGTGTGATAAATTAAACAGTTTTTACACAAAGAAGAATTCAATAATAGCAAGGGTTAAGAGTGGTTTTGAACAATTTTTAAACCCTTATTATATATTATTAATTTTATTTATAATATAATATATTCTATAATATAGAAGGTTTAAAAAAAGGAACTTTTAAAAAATGGAAATTGTTTTAAACAAAGAAGAATTTTTAAATGGTATCAAGGTTGTAAAAAACATAACATCATCAAAAGGGGTGCAGCCTGTTTTATCAAATATTTTAATTGAGACAATTTCAAGTGACAGAGTAAGGTTTCTTGCAACAGATTTAAACCTTTCAATAAGTTTTAAATTAAAAGCGGAAGTTGTATCTGAAGGAAAGATAACGCTTTCTGCTAAAACTTTGGAAGAAATTACAAACAAACTTCCTGATAAACCGATTGTTTTAAAATTGAATGATGAAACAAACGTTGTAACAATTTCCTGCGGAAAAACAAAGTTTGAAGTAATCGGGATAAGTGCTGAAGAATATCCAAAAGTGTTTGATGATGTGGCGCAGAGCGAAGAAGATAAAGAATTTGAAATAAATACAGGTCTTTTAAACAAAGGAATTAAACAAACCGCTTTTTCAACCGCACAAAATGAGACAGGGAGTGTGCTTTCGGGTGTTTGTTTTAATATAAACGCAAATATTCTTGAAATGGTTGCAACAGATGGCAACCGCTTAACAAGGTCCAGAAAAGAAATTAATTCAAAGGGCGAAAGCATTATGTTTATTTCCCCTGCAAGAACTTTGCTTGAAGTTTCAAGAATTATTTCTATGGTGAAAGATGAAACCGTTAAATTTATTGTAAAAAGAAATAAGATTGTTTTTGAATTCTCTGATGTAACTTTTCAATCAAGATTAATCGAAGGAACATATCCGAAATATCAACAATTAATTCCGACAACAAATGAAAAAACCGTGTCAATTGTGCGCGAAGAGCTCATTCAGGCAATTGAGAGAGTTTCTGTAATGGTTAATGAAAGAACAAACATTGTTAAATTCAATTTTGATGAAAACAGTTTGGAAATCAGTACAGACACCCCGGAATCAGGCTCAGGCAAGGATTTTCTTGATATAGAATATGCTTATGAAAATCTTTTAATCGCATTTAACTACAGATATGTTTTAGACAGCCTTAAAAATATGGATTCAAAAAATGTTAAGGTTGAAATGTCTACAAACCTTTCTGCTTCAATCTTTAAACCCGAAGCGGAATCTGAAGAAGAGGATAATAACTATATTTGTCTGATTATGCCTGTTCAGGTAAGGCAATAGGCAAAAAGGCAGTATAAAAGGAATTTTCAAATGAAAGTAACAGCTCAAGTACCTGCAACAATTGCAAACCTCGGATGCGGTTTTGACTGCCTCGGTTTGGCTCTTCCTGTTTATAATGTTGTAACCGTTGAAGAGACAGTGCTCCCGGGTTCAGGGATTGAGATAAATATAATTGATGAATACAATCAGGGAAATATTGAAAATATTCCAAGAGATAAGACAAATATCGTTTATAAGGCAATCGAGCTTTTGTATAATTACATAGGCCAAAGCCCAAACGAGCTTAAAATTTCAATTAAAACAGGAATTCCTGTGGCGCGTGGTTTGGGTTCATCCGCTTCCGTTATTGTGGGAGGGTTAATTGCAGCAAATGAGCTTCTTGGAAAACCCGCAGATGAAGCAGTATTGCTTTCGATTGCAACGGAAATTGAAGGACATCCTGATAATATTGCTCCTGCAATTTTAGGCGGGGTTGTATTGTCAGATTGGGAGGCGGACGGTTCTGTGGTATCAAAAAAACTTCCCTGGCCTGATGATTGGTATATAACAATTTGTATTCCTGATTATGAGCTTTCAACGGGGATTTCAAGAAGTGTCCTTCCGGCTGATGTTCCAATGAAGGATGCTGTGTATAATTTAAGGCATTCAGCCATGTTTGTTCAGGCTGTACATACGCATGATGAAGAATTATTAAAGCTTGCCCTAAAAGACAAGTTGCACCAACCCTACAGGACAAAACTTGTCCCCGGGATGCAACAGATTATGGAAAATCTTAAGCACACGGAAGGAGTTTTGGGGTGTGTTCTTGCAGGAGCAGGTCCTTCTGTTGCAGTTATTCAGGATGGTACAAATACGGAAAATATTAAAAAAATCGTATCTGAAACCTGGAATAACATAAATGTTGATGCACAAATTTACACCCTTCCCGTTTCAGACGAAGGGGCAAAAATAATAGTATAGAAACAAAAAAAATAAAACACCCGTACAAAAAGGAGAAAATCGTATGAAAAAAGCAATCATGACAGCACTTTTGGCTCTCGGTGTACTTGCAAGCGCAAACGCAAGCTTTGCTGCAGGAATCGGCTATGTTGATTATGCAAAAGTTTCAACAAACTATCCTCTTGCAAAACAATATACACAAACTCTTGATAAAAAAGTTGCAGCTATAAAAGCTTATGCTGAAGCTCAAGATAAAAAAATAGCAACAGCAAAAACTGATGCTGAAAGAAAAGCAATCAGAGCAGAATCTGTTAAACAAGTTCGTGCAAAACAACAAGACTACGCTGTTACAAGAAATAAATATGAAGCTGAATTAACGGCTAAAGTTGTTGCGGCAGCTGAAAAAGTAAGAGTTGCAAAAAAACTCGATATCATTGTTAAAAAAGATTCAAGAGTAACAGGCGGTGTTGACTGCACTCTTGATGTTTTGAACGCTCTTAAATAAAAAGGATAACCACATAAATTGTTTAAGTATGATGTTATAGTGGTTGGTGCAGGACATGCAGGTTGTGAGGCGGCAATTGCCGCCTCTAGACTTGGTGCAAAGGTTTTATTTACATCTTTAAATTTGGATAACATTGCCCTTATGCCCTGTAACCCTGCTGTCGGCGGCCCTGCAAAATCAAACCTTGTAAAAGAAATTGACGCTCTTGGCGGGGTTATGGCAGATGTCACAGATAATACTTATATGCAATTTAAAATGTTAAATTCTTCAAAAGGCCCTGCAGTACGTGCTTTAAGGGCGCAATCCGATAAAAGAGAATATAAAAATTTTATGAGAAATATAATTGAAAACGAAGAAAATATTTCTCTAAAACAAACCCAAATAACGGGGCTTTTATCGGAAGGAGACAGGGTTATCGGGGTGGTTGACGAGCTTGGGCTGGAATATTTTGCAAAAAGCGTTATTTTAACAACAGGAACAAGCCTTGAGGGAAAAATTTATGTCGGTCTTAAATCCTTTAGAGCAGGGCGCCTTGGGGAACAGGCCGCAATCGGGTTATCTGAAAGTCTTTTAAAACTGGGACTTCCTTTAAAGAAATTAAAAACGGGAACCCCTGCAAGGGTGGACAACAGAACCATTGATTATTCAAAACTTATAATTCAGCCGCCGGATGAGCCTGATGATAATCCGTATTATTTAGGCTGTCTTAATTTCTTTTCCTTTAAGAAAAATCACCCTATAAGGCCCATGGTTCCTTGTTATTTAACAAAAACAAACGAACAAACACATAAGGTTATTAAAGAAAACCTGGATAAAAGCCCTATGTATCAGGGGATGATTACAGGGATAGGTCCAAGATATTGCCCCTCAATTGAAGATAAAGTTGTTCGCTTTGCACATAACCCTTCTCACCATATTTTTATAGAACCCGAGGGTGCAGATACTTATGAAACCTATGTTCAGGGTTTTTCAACAAGTCTTCCTGTTGAAGTTCAAATTCAAATGTTACACTCCCTTCCGGGCCTTGAAAATGTTTCAATGATAAAACCTGCTTATGCAGTTGAATATGATTCGGTTCCTGCGGTTGAACTGAGCCACAGCCTTATGACAAAGAAAATCAAAGGACTTTTTCTTGCAGGGCAGATAAACGGCACATCAGGGTATGAAGAAGCAGCGGCCCAAGGGCTTATAGCGGGGATTAACGCCGTAAAATATGCAAACAATGAACCAATGGTTGAATTAAAGCGCTCAAGTTCTTATATTGGAACCCTAATTGACGATTTAGTTACAAAAGATTTATTAGAACCCTACAGAATGCTCACATCCCGCAGCGAATACAGGCTTATTTTAAGGCAGGATAATGCAGATTTTCGCCTTATGGAATTAGGCAGAAAAATCGGTCTTGTTAAAGAAGAAAATTACCAAAGATTTTTAGATAAAAAAGATGCAATTAAAGAAGAGATTGAAAATTTAAGAAATACAAAAATATCTCCAACCCCTGAAAATAAAGAAATATTAGCAAAATTCGGAGAAAATCTGGATGTCGGGCAAAGCGCGTATCAGCTTATTAAAAGGCCGAATATTGATTTTAAAGTGCTTTATGCGCTTAATTATGAACCCGCTTGCATTGAAAAAGCAGACGAGGATAAATATTTTATAAAAGAAGTTTTAGAGCAGGCTGAAATTTTAATTAAATATGACGGGTATATTAAAAGACAGCAAGAACAGGTGGGTTCAGCAGATAAACTTGAAAAGATAAAAATTCCCGAAGACATTGATTATACAAATTTGAAGCAGATTTCAACCGAAACAAGAGAAATTTTAACAAAAATAAGGCCAAAAACTTTAGGCCAGGCACTAAGAATTGGCGGGGTGAAACCTGCTGATATATCTTGCCTTATGGTGATTATCGAAGCCAAAAAATATGAAGCTTTATCTAAAGACATAAAAAAATAATTGTAAAATACACAACATGCTTTATTTTATTTAGTTGAAACATATAGTATAATCTTATTTATTGGAAGGGTTATTTTGAACAACGCAATAAATACGGAGAATAGCTATATTGAAATTAAGGATAAACTGATATCCTTATTTAACGATATTTTGGAAGGCAACAAACGCCCGAATGTTTTTGATATTGATAATTTAAGGAAGGTGTCAATTGCAATTAAGGCGTTTGATTTAGTGTCTTTTTCAATGTCTATGTTTGGGTTTATAAACTATAAATCAAACAAACTGAGTTATTATAAAACCCTTGCAATTTTAAACGATGCAAGATATCTTGCGACCTCTTCACATTCTTATTTTGCACAAAAAATCAACAATTTCTTTATGGGCCTTGTTGAGTTTGAAGAAGGAAATTATGATGTTTCGCTTGAACTTATAAGAAGAGCTTTAAACCTTACCATAATGGAAGAGTATGATTTTGACGAGAAAATTGCTGAAATCGAAGATAAAATTCAAAAACTGAATAAAAAGAAAATTATTTCAGAAGAAAAACCAAGCTTTATTCCGGAGCAGCACACAGAAGATCCCCTGATTGCTCTTTTAAAGGTTGGAAGGACGATTGCTCTTGAAACAAACCTTGATAATCTTTTAACGATTATTGCACAGGAAATTAAACTTGCCTTAAACGCAGACAGGTGTACGGTTTTTCTTTTGGATGAAGATAAAAAAGAATTGTGGTCTAAAGTTGCACTTGGGATGAACACAAAAGAAATAAGGTTTGATTCGAGCCTCGGCCTTGCAGGGCACGTTGCAACAACGGGCGAAACCGTGAATATTAAAGAGGCTTATAAAGATTCAAGGTTTAATAAAGAAATAGATAATCAAACAGGATATAAAACAAAGAGCATTCTTTGTATGCCGATAAGGAATATGAGCCATGAAATTGTGGGTGTATTCCAGGTTTTAAACAAAAAAGACGGCCACTTCACGGAAAAAGACGAAGATTTGTTGATTGCAATAGGATCATCTGCAGGGATTGCCCTTGAAAATGCCACTCTTTTTAATAAACAAAAGCAATTTATTGAAGAGCAAAAAATGCTTTTATCAAGCTTTGTAGATACGCTTTCAGCTTCTATCGATGCCAGAGACAAGATTACATCCGGTCATTCAAAAAGGGTGACAATGTATACTATGCTCATCTGTGATAAATTAAACTTTGATGATAAACAAAAAGAGGTTATAAGACAGGCATCTTTGTTGCATGATATTGGAAAAATCGGTATCAGGGACTCTGTTCTTCAAAAAGAAGGAAAATTAACCGATGAAGAATATGCCCACATCCAGCAACATGTTCAAATTACCTATGATATCCTCTCCAAAATCTATTTTTCAAATGAATATAAAGACGTTGCACGAATTGCATCTTCTCACCATGAAAAATTTGACGGCTCAGGATATTTTAGGAAACTGAAGGGCGAAAATATTCCTCTTGGGGGCAGAATGCTTGCAGTATCCGATGTTTTTGATGCCATAACATCAAAAAGGCACTACAGGTCTAAAATGCCGATTGAAAAAGCAATAGGAATTTTAATCAAAGACACAGGCACGCACTTTGACAAAAAAATGACTGATGCGTTTTTATCAATCGAAGCGGATAAAATCATAAATGTTATGATAACGGATTCTAAGATTTTAGATTTAAACGATAAAGTGACACTAAGCAAATACACTCTTCTTGATGTTTATACCCTTCTTGTGGAGCACACGGAAAGAGAATATACGCAGGAAGAAAAAAGATTTATTTCGACGTTTTTAAAATATTACAAAGAAGAAGAATAAACCCCGGAAATTTTAAAATTTGGTGCAAGGGGAGACAAAAAACAAAGAATGACAATAAAAAAGAGAAAACTTAATAAATTTAAAAAGGCAAAAGCAGGGTTTTTGCTTGCGTTTTGCTGTGCGGTCTTTTCTTTATCTGCCCAAACACCCGCATATTCTGTTGAACCCCAGCCAAAGGCGTTTAATTTAATCACCGTTGTGGATACTTTTTTAAACCTTGACGGGGATTTAAGAAGCGAATATGAAAGCGCGGATGAAAAAACAAGGCAAAAACAGGAATATATCGATACAACAAGGCGTTTTAATCAGGGAAACGTTTCTCTTGCATATAACGATTATTCAAAAATAATTTCAGAGCTTGATAATGACGTTGCACTTTTTGTTTTTTCAAAATCAATGTATGAAATCGGGTTTTTCACACTTGGCGATGTTGCAATTTCAAAAATTAAAAACCAGACATATTTCAGCAGCCAGGTTGAACACTTAAAAAAAAGCTACAGAGACAGTTTTAACCTTGAAAAAGGGGAAGAAATTTATCTTGCAAAGGCTTATGCTTCAATTTATTTTGACAACACACCCGAAGAAACAGCGTTTGATTTAAGTAAAAAATCAAGCCTTATGGAAAAATCGGATTATGCAAATTTTGTAATGGCACAGGCGCTTTTAGAGAGCAGACAATATCAACAGGCTTTAATGTTTATTGACATTGCAATAAAGAAAAATCCTGAAAATTCAAATTATTTAAGCTATAAAACAGAGGTTTTAAACCGTGCCGGGAAGCACAAAGAAGCACTTAAATTTATAGAAAAATATGAAAACTCTGACATCATTACACCCGAATTTAAAAATAAAATTTTAATTCAAAAAGAAGAAACTCTCGCAAGTTTATCCGGAAATGAGAATGATAAAAAATTTCATTTGATTTCCGCAAATTACCTCCGCGGAAATTATTACAAGGTAATTAACGAGTGCCAAAACATTTTAAATTTCAACAAAAACAATTATAAAATCTTAACCCTGCAGGCCCAAAGCCAATTGAACACAGGGAAAAGCGACCTTGCAAAGAAAAACTTTCTTCAAAGTTTTGATTTAAACAAAAACTACGGACCGACACTTTCAGGCCTTGGAGATGTTTATTTTATGGAAGGGGATAAGCAAAAAGCCATAGAATATTATAAAAAGGCGATAAAGACGGATAAAACCAACGCGGTTAATTTGATTAAGCTTCAAATTGCATATAAAAACACGCCCGGGAACGAAAAAAACCTGGCAAAGCTTGAAAAACAGATTGCAGCACTTACAAACACGAAAAATTTATTCTATGAATATTACCTTGTTTCAACAGGGATGCTGAAAAACGACATTAAACAAAAACGTGAATATTTAATGAAATCTTTGGCGATAAACCTTTTATACGAAAGCTCTTGGGGTGAATATCTTGCATATTTAAACCAAGCTAAAAAGCAAAAGCCTATGGAAAATTTCATCTATATGATTTCTTTTGTGAATAATTTTAACTACAGCTATTATTATTACACGGGGCTTGTTGAAAAGGCGCTTGGGAACAGGGAAAATGCGATAATGAATATGAAGCATTGTATTTCTCTTAACCCTGATTTTGAACCTGCAGGCGGCGAATTGTCTGCTTTGGAAGAAGCAACAATATAGGTTTACTTAAAAGGGTTTAAGGTTTTTTCAAGCTAAATCTTCTTTGAATGTTATTTTTTTGTTTGAAAGGGTTCCTTTAAGCGCATAAACAGGAACATTTAGGGCTTCAAGCATGCTTGAATCATCCGTAAAATTTTCATCTTTCAATTTTTTGTGTGCATCAAGAATCGTTTCAAAACAAAATCCTTGCGGAGTTTGGGCCTGAAAAACGGTGCTTCTGTCGATTGTTTTTAAAATATTCCCGTTTTCATCTGTGATTTTTATCGTATCAACGGCATAAACCCCAACACACACCCCTTTGTGGTCTTTCAGTTTTTCAATTGTTTGTTCAATTGTTTTGGGCTCTATGTATGGCCTTGCGCCGTCGTGGATTAAAACAAAATTGGGTTGTTTTTCAAAGGTTTCAAGTGCTAAAAGCCCGTTAAAAACCGATTTTTGGCGGGTTTCTCCAAAATCTGCAAAAATAATTTTATCATCTTTAAAGTGTGATTGGACGTGTTCTTTGATATCATCGTGGCAAGGAATTACGATTTTGTCACAAAAAGGGAGAAATTTTTCAACGGTAGCAGTTATTACAGCCTTTTTAGCACCGTTTATTTCAATATTTTCAAGCAATTTGTTTGAGCCAAAACGGCTGGATGTGCCGCCCGCTGTGATTATCGCCGCAACCATATTTTTATTCAAAGTGTTCAAACCTTAAATCCTCACCTATTTCTTTGTTGTCAATTAAAATTTTGTTTCCTCCGGGAGTCTTTGTCACCGTGCCGATTTCAGCCGCACCAAGAGAAAGAAGCTCTGCCCCAAAAGTATCAAAATCTTTTTTATCAACGCAAATTAAAAGCCCGTAATCTTCCCCGCCAAAAAGGACGGTGTTAAAATCCGGAATTTTTGTTCCGTCTTGAAGCGCAACGCATTTTTTCGGGACTTTATCATAGTCTATGTTAAAGCCGACATTTGAAGCTTTTGATATTTTTTTAAGCGCATCATACAGCCCGTCTGATGTATCCATCATTGCATACGGGTTTTTAGCCTTTGTTGCAACGGTTTCGCTGATTTTTGGATACAATTTTGGTTCAATGTGGGCTTGAATAAAGTCTCCCTTGAATGCTTCTTTGCCAAGGAAGATGTTGCAGTTCGCGGCGTTTAAAACAGAAAGCCCGACTGCGCTTGAGCCGTGTTCTCCCACAAGAAGCACAATATACCCTTCTTTTGCACCTGCGCGGGAAGAAACCATTCTGTTTTTTGTGTTTCCAAAAATTGTAATTGAAACCGAAACCTTGTCTCCGCCTGTTAAATCTCCCCCAATTACTTTTAAATCAAATGTTTTGCAGGTTTCATCCACCCCTTTGTAAAATTCTTCAAGAAATTCCGCATCCAGGCTTCCTGAAAGCGAAATAGTTAAATATTCAGGTTTTGCACCTGCTGCTAAAATATCACTTATGTTCACAAGGAGGGCCTTTTTCCCGAGGGCGTAAGGCGAAATGGCGCCCACATTTGGTTTTAGCCTGAAATGCACATCTTCAACAAGAGTGTCTGAGGACACGGCAAGGTTGTATTCTTTTAAATATGCACAATCATCCCCCAAAAAACTTGAATCACTGAGGGTTTTTGAAATTATATTTAAAAAAGCCTCTTCCTTATTCACGGCACCAGCACCTTTTTAGCGGTTTTCTAAGTGTTTTACAAGGCAAAAAAGGGCGGCAAGATAGCTGTTTTTGCCAAAACCCGCAATTTGGCCTATGCAGGCGGGGGCGGTGAAAGAATTTTTTCTGAATTCTTCCCTTGAATGGATATTTGAAAGGTGAATTTCAACTGAAGGGAGATTTACAGCCTTAATTGCATCAGCTATTGCAAGGGATGTGTGGGTGTAGGCTGCGGGGTTAATTAAAATCCCGTCAAAGGTTCCAAGCGCGCCCTGAATTTTTTCAACAATTTCTCCTTCATGGTTAGATTGGAAAAATTCAAGTTCAACCCCTTCAAAGCTGCGTGCGTATTCGCTCAAGCTTTTTTCAATTTCTTCAATCGTTGTTGTACCGTATATTTCGGGCTCTCTTTTTCCAAGCATATTAAGGTTTGGGCCGTTAATTACCAAAATTTTCATAAATTTTCCTCTTTTTTATTATCATACAGGAATTTTCCCGTAATTAAAACATCATTTTTAAGTTTTTTAATTTTTAAATCGCGAAGATGTACAGTGTTTTCTATCTTGTCAAAATTAAACCCTGAAACAAAATCTTTTCCGCCGCCAAAGATTTTTGGGGCAATGAAATTATAAATTTCATCCGCATCATTTGAAGCGATAATTTCAGAATTTAAACCGGTCCCTGCTTCAATTAACACATTATATATCCCAAAGGAATAAAGCGTCTTAAAAAGCTTGCTAAAGCCTTCAAAATTAATTTTTTGAATGTGGCCCGAGTATTTTTTTTCTGAATTTGTTACAAGATAAATTTTTTCCGCGTTTTCTTTAAAAACGTTATATTCAAGGGGGATTTTTCCTTCTCTGTCTATAATAATTCTTATCGGGTTTTTACCCTTTGGAGTTCTTGCAGTAAGGTTCGGGTTATCCGCAAGCACGGTGCCGGAGCCTGTCATTATTGCCTGATATTCAGAGCGTAGTTTCATTACAATTTGTCTTGAATAATCATCCGTAATCCACTTTGAAACCCCGTTTTGAAGGGCAATTTTTGAATCAAGCGTGGTTGCCGTTTTAATTAAAACGTAAGGTTTTTTTTCTGTCATATTTTTAATAAAAACCTTGTTTAATTCTTTGGCTTCATTTTCTAAAACCCCTAAAACCACTTCAATTCCTGCATCTTGAAGCTTTTTAATGCCGTTGCCCTTAACAATCGGGTTTACATCTTCCATCCCGACAACAACTTTTTTCACCCCTTTTTCTATGATTAAATCCGCACAGGGAGGGGTTTTTCCAAAATGAGAGCAAGGTTCCAAGTTTACATAAAGAGTTGTGTTTTTTGGGCACTTTCCTTCAATTTTTAACAGGGCATCGCGCTCTGCGTGGTTTTCACCGCATTTTTTATGATACCCCTCTGCAATAATGTTTCCGTTTTCATCGGTTAAAACACACCCTACCATTGGGTTTGGAAGGGTATTCCCTTTTTTTGCAAGGGTGAAACATCTTTTCATAAATTTTTCATATATTTTTTTCATATTTTAACCGGCTCAAAGTAATTCTCAAAGTAATTTAAAGTAATGGCAAAACTCGCCTAAAAACAAGAGCTACATCGTTTTTAGAGCATCCAAAAGTTTTATTACGGAAGGATATAAAATTACAATAAACATTGCAGGCAAAAGGAATAAAACCATTGGAATTGTCATTTTGGCTGAAGATGTCTGCACAAGCTCTTCCACCCTTTGCTTTTTTCTGTTTCTTAATGTATCACAATATACGGCAAGGGGCTGCGCTATTCCCGTACCAAGGGTTTCAGACTGTATTAAAAGTGCAACAAAAGATTGCAGGTCTTTGCATCTTATTCTTTTTGTAAGGTTTTTAAGTGCTTCATGCCTTGGAAGGCCTGATGCAACGTCTTGAGAGAGCCTTATATATTCATATCCTATTGTGGGGGAAAAAGCCTGAAATTCTTTCCCCACACGCTCTATTGCACTATCAAGCCCAAGGCCCGCTTCAACGCAGACAGAGAGCATATCAATCGAATCAGGGAAATGTTTTTCAAAATCTTTTTCCCTTGCTTTGATTATTTTTTTCAGTTTCATTTCAGGAAATTTATATGCAAAATAAAGAGCAATAAATGTAACGGAAACTGCCGCAAGGGTTCTAAAAATTGAAAGAATTACAACGCAGCCGATGAACACAAACAAAACAAACATAAGCCTTTTGTTTTCAAAATCAAGGATGTCATCCTCTGAAGAAGGCGCGCCCACGCGCACAAGAAGCTCTTTTATTTTATTTTTAACCTGAATGTTTTTAATATTGCCCGCAGTTAAAGGTTTTAAGGCTTCCAAGATATTATCAAAAAGCTTTCTTGAGCCTGTTTTATATTTTTTGCCCGCATTTTTAATTCTTATCCTTAAAAAACTTTCTTCTTTTTCGATAAAAATGTAGGTTATATATGCGGCCCAAACGGCGAAAAGAGCTGGTATTACAACGTAGTTCATAAATTTTTCCTAAATTTCAATTGATAAAATTTTAACTATGCAAAATATGCCTAAAATCAGCAGACCGACCGCAACTGCAACGGCAATATTTCCTTCAGGTGTGTGTAAAAGAGGGTCCATATACCCCGGGGAGATGAAAAATAATACAAGCGAAATCAAAGGCGGAACAAGGGTTAAGATAATTCCTGAAAATTTGGATTGTGAAGTTTGTGCCTTTAATTGCCCGAGCATTTTAAATCTTTCTCTGATTGTAACGGAAAGTCCGTCCAAAACTTTTGCAAGGTTTCCGCCCACTTCCCTTTGAAGAAGCACTGCGGTTGTGAAAAATTTTAAATCCATGCTGAAAGGCATAACGCGTGTTAAAGACATTATCGCATCTTTTGTATCAATACCGAATGAAATTTCATCCACAGTATTTTTAAAAACCTGGTTTATGGGGGCGGGCATTTCTTTTACAATAACATCAAACGCGCTGTATAAGGAATGGCCCGCACGAAGAGAACTTGAAAGCAAATCCAAAGCTTCCGGGAACTGCTGTGTAAAAAGGTTTGTCCTTTTCATAATTAAAAATTTAACGATAGCCAAAGGAATAAAGGCCGAAAGCAGACTGAATAAAAGAAAATACGGGGTTGTGAGCGCCGCAATTATAAGACAAGGCAGGCAAAAAAGGGCAGACACAAGTATAAAAACATCTACCTGAATATCAAGCCCTGCGTAATACAGCTGGTCTTTAAGGTATTCTGCGGGTTTGAAGTTTTTAAGATATTTTCCTAAAAAACCAAACTTAAATTCATTTCCGATTGTGATAAAATCAGGCGCGATGACGTTATTTTGCTGTTCATTACTTTTTTTTATGTGCTCAAGGCGCTTTTCAATTTCAGGTGACCTTGGAATTCGCACCTGATAAAGGTTTGCAACGAATATAAAATATAAAACGCCAAGTATGGCCGAAACCAAAAAAGGTGTCATCTTTTCAGCCTTCTTAATATATCTAAATCAGGATGGGCAGTTCTTTTGTTTTGGGAGGCATCCTGTCTTTGCACAAGCCTTGGGTCTTTGGGTGTGCTTTGGGCTTGAATGCCTGCGGGAATTGTTTTTGTTAAATATGTGTGGCGGTAGTTTTTATCAAAATATTGGAAGTTAATTTCTCCGCCCATAGCCTTAATTTTATCTACAAATTTCGGCCGAACACCCGTTGAAACGTGCATTCCCATAACAACTTTGTTGCCTGTTCCTGTTTGTTCCCAAACAAAAATATCCTGCATTGTAATAACATTTTCTTCCATACCGACAATTTCAGACACTTTTGTTACTTTTCTGGAGCCGTCTTGAAGGCGGGAAGCCTGGATAATTATGTTTATAGCGGATGCTATCTGGTTTTTGATGTTCCTTTCAGGAAGGTCAATTCCTGAATACATTACCATTGTTTCAAGACGAGACAATGCATCACGCGGAGAATTAGCGTGAAGCGTTGTTAAAGAGCCGTCGTGGCCTGTGTTCATTGCCTGAAGCATATCAAGAGTTTCCGCGCCGCGACATTCCCCGATGATTATCCTATCGGGGCGCATACGAAGCGAGTTTATAACCAAATCTCTTGCCGTAATTTCACCTTCGCCTTCAATGTTTGGAGGCCTTGTTTCAAGGCGCACAATGTGGTCTTTTTGAAGGCTTAATTCGGCCGAATCTTCAATTGTAATTATGCGTTCGCCTGAAGGGATTTTAGCCGATAAACTGTTTAAAAGCGTTGTTTTACCGGCACCTGTTCCGCCAGAAATTACGATGTTGCATCTTGCGGCAACGGCAGCCTCCAAAACTTCTGCCATTTCTTTACTGATTGAACCCCAGCGAAGAAGCGATTCCATTGTTCCTGCATCAGCTTTAAACCTTCTTATTGAAAGGGAAGGCCCGTCTATTGCAAGAGGCGGAATAATCGCATTCACACGAGAACCGTCAGGAAGCCTTGCATCCACCATCGGAGATTTTTCGTCTATTCTTCTTCCGATTTTTGAAACAATTCTTTCGATTATATTTTTCAGGTGGTTGTTGTCTTTAAAAACGATTGATGTTTTATATAATTTACCGTTTTTTTCAACGTAAACATTTTTTGCACCGTTTACCAAAATATCGCTTATTGTAGGGTCTTCTAAGAGCGGGTCCAAAGGCCCGAAACCTTTTGCCTCCTGGATAATTTCCCTTATGATTTTATCCCGTTCGGATTTATTCAAAGGAACGGAGTGGAAGTTTGTGTTTAACTGTCCTTCAATGAATTGGCGAATAAGCTCTCTTTGCTCGTCATCGTTATATGTTGACCAGCTTGGAGTAGAGTTTACCTTTTCAATTAAAAGAGAGTGCAGTTTTTCTTTAAGCGCTGAAAATTCTTCGCTTAAAGGCGTATCTATAAAACCGGCGTCATTTTTTTTTGCTGCCTGATTATTTCCCGGTGTTGAATTTAGCCTATCCTTTAGAGACAACTAGTTTTCCTCCTTTTTCTTAAAAATGTCTAAAAGGTTGAAAGCCTTTTCTCTTGTTTGCGGTTTTTGGTTGTTTGTGTATGTGAAATTATCCGAAAGCAAGGCAGCAAGCTCTCTAAAGCTTTTTGCAATGTTTGAATGCGGGTTAATTTCACAAACGGGCAAACCTTTGTTTATGGAATTAATTATTGTGAAATAGTTGTTTGGAATTTTGAAATATACAGGGTGTCCAAGCACCTCTTCAACATCTTCCACCTTTATTTCTTCATTTTCCATATAACGGTTTACAATTATTTTAATTTTATCCTTCGTATAGCCAAGGCGTTTAAACAGGTCAAAACATCTTTGGCAATTTCTAACGGAAGGCAGGTTAATGATTGTAATTAACAGCACAAGGTCTGAATTATCAAGGGCGGTGATTGTTTTGCCGTCAAAACTTGCCGTTGTATCGATAATTATGTATGAGAAAACGTTTCTTAAAATGTTTATTAAAGTTGTGATGTTATCTGATGTTATAACCTCTGCCTGCTCTAAATCCGGCGGGTCTGCAAGGACATAAAGGCTTGAATTATTATATTTTTCAAGGGTTGATAACAAAAAGCCTTCATCAATTCTTTCTAAATTGTTTATAACATAAGCTGTGTCGAAAGAGGGGTTAAGGTCTAAAAACGTTGTAACATCGCCCATTTGCATGTTTAAATCTACAAGGGCAACGCGTTCTTTTGTCATATTTGCAATTTCAACGGCCAAATTTGTTGCTATTGCTGTCTTTCCGATACCGCCTTTGTTTGAAAAAGTTGTTATAACTTTACACTTTGTGGTGTCATTTATGTTTCCTAAAATTAAATCTTTTAATTTTTCAACGGCCATTACAAAATCCGCTTCAATTAAAGGTTTAACAAGGAATTCCCTTGCCCCTGCGCGAAGAGCCTTAATCACAATTTCAGGGCTCATATCGTATGAGAGCACGATTATTTTTGAATTTTTCAAGGTGTTTGAAATTTTAACGATAATATCAAGCGCCATTTGGGTTTTTTGGGAAATATCCACAATGATTAAATTCGGCCTGCTGTCCGTTATAAAATTCATTGCGGTTAAAACGTCGTTAAATTCCTGGGTTACGTTTATATCTTCAATTTGGGCAAGATAATTTAAAATAAGCTCTCTTGAGTTATTTTCAGGATCTATTACAACGGTATCGATTTTTATTCCCATAGTTTATTCTTACCTTAAATGTTGTCTATTTGGGCCATATTATCCACAATTTTGGGTGTGATGAATATTACAAGCTCTGAATCATTTGTAACATCTTCCGAGTTTCTAAACAATACACCTAATACTGGAATATTCCCGAGCCCCGGAACCTGGGTTTTATTTTTTGAAGAGGTATTTGTTAAAAGCCCCGCTATAACAAGGGTTTCACCATCCATAAGCTCAACTGTTGTATCAACTTTTCTTGTTTTAAACCCTGGAACAGATGTCATATCGCCCGTTACAATTCCTGCGGAACGGTCGATTTCAGATACTTCAGGGCTTAGTTTTAAACGAACTCTGCCCGTTTTTTCCATAATTGTGGGTTTAAATTTTAAAATTACACCCGTTTCTTTAAAATCGTATGAAATGTTTCCGTAATTTCCGATTTCAGAAGGCACAGGAACTTCGTTGCCCACGTTAAAACTTGCTTCTTCGTTATTTACGGCTAAAAGTTTTGGTTCTGCAAGGATTTTAATATCACCTTTTTGTTCCGCGGCGTTTATTGTGGCAGAAAATTTAGAGCTTCTGTTGAACAAATAATAGTTAAATCCGCTGCTTGAAAATATTTGGCTGATATTAGCACCGGGGTGTGTTCCTGCCCAATTTGTCAAAAAATCACTGAGGCCTGAAGCGTTTTTCCCGTATCCAAGCTCAACCCCTAAATTTCTTGTAAAGTTTTTAGAAACTTCCGTTACACGAACTTCCAAAAGCACTTGTTTTGTGGGGCTTTCAGTTATATCCGTTAATTTTATATCATAAGCCTTTGCAAGGTTTTGAATTTGCTCTCTTATGCTTGAAGATGAGATATAGCCGCTCATAACGGCACCGTTGTTGTTAAAAATTATTGTTATATCTTCATTTGGGGCAATGTAATTTACTGCTTCCAAGAAACTGTCCGCATCCTGCTGGATTGCAAGATTATAAAAAACGGGTGTTGGAGAATTGTTTCCCCAAAAGATAAGACTTGTGTTTCCTGCTTTTTTGCCGTTTATAATAAGTTGCTTTGGAGAAATAACAACAACATCGGCCAAATTCGGGTCTGCAATTGAAACCCTTTTAATGCCGGAGTCAAAATTTAAAATTTGAGATTTTCCAACCATTCCATAAAGCTTTTTGTTGTTGTCTTTAATAACGTTTTTAAGCATCATAGAAGACGGCGCGGCTGAATTTACAACAGGGATATCCCCTATTATTTTATTCGGGCTGACATCACGAAATTCGGAGCAAAGCCCGGGGGCAAGCATAACACTTTGTAATATAAGATATGTCGAAATTAATTTTGATATATTTTTCATTTTATTAAAAATCCAGTGTTTGTTTTACATTTCCCCGAATGACTTCAACCGTCTGGCCTTTTGTCATTTTTTTGTTTGATACGGGTATATAATTTTCCTCTCCCCCGTCTGAAATAGGAGTGCCGAGGTTTTCGTTTAAATCTTCGCTTGAAACCGTGTATGAAGAATATTTAAACGGGTCGTATGCAAAAGAATATTCTGAATTATCCGAACTGTTTCTTTGCACAGGGATGAGTTTATCAACCGTCATGCCGTTAATAAACGGGCCGACATCTTCCTCTTTTATTTCAAACATTACAAGTTTGTTTGATTTGCTTCCTGAATCCAAAACCTTTATTACGCGAACGTTTGTCGCTTGAATTGTATTATTTGCAGTGTAAATATCAAGTCTTGCACCGCTTTCAATAAAAGGCGCCATTCTGTTTGCGGCAACAGTTGCAGTGACTGCCCTAAACCCCGGTTCAGGCTCGTCCTTATTTTCTTTTACGGCAATAATGGCGCTTGAAATTATCGGGGCACCGGCTTTTATGTCTTTAGAGGTTTTTACGCCGATAACGCTTTTTATGTTTGTAAAAGCGCCGCTTGCTTTCATGTTTAAATCTTTCATTTCCACATCGTCAATTGTGATTGTGTGGTCTTTTTCAATGTCTTTTTTTGCAACAACATAAACGGTTGTGTTTTCATCCACCTGTGCAGCTTCAACGCCTATGCCTTTTTTGAGCTTTTGAATTTCTTCTTTTTGTGCCATAAGCTCTTCATGCTGGCGTATTACAAACTGGTAGGTGATGGCAAAAATTGCAAGCCCTACTAATATAGAAATGATTAACTGGTTTTTATTCTTCTTAATACTCATAAAACTTAATAAATTTCCACACAAATATTTTACTATATTTTATTTTGCAAGGGAAATGATTAAGTAATTTGAAGAAGAACTTAATATTTCTTAAACATTTTTAAAATTCAAAGACTTTATTTTTTAAAACACGTTTCTAAAATACGCTTTAATATGCACTTTCGGGGTTATTTTCTTATTGTAGGAGTGCTTTCGTATTTGTGTTCAATTAAAGCTCTTTTTTCGTTTGCATTTAATGATGCCTTCCAAAGAGAGCTGATTAAAGTTGCTGCAAGGATAACGCCGCCTGCAATCATTGCTGTCTTTTTGTTTGAAAGTATTTTTGCAGGAATTGAATTTTTAATGTTATCAGCATTTGTTACAAGTTTTGTTTCTCTTAGGAATTTGCCTACAACAGGAGTGTTTACAAGGCTTGCAGGGTCTTTTAGAAGTTTTGAATTGCCGACAGCAAAAATGCCACCGCCGACAACGCCACCTGCAACGCCGCCTTTGAATACACCTTTAAAGAATCCTTTTATGTATTCGCCTGCTGTTACAAAGGCTTTTTTAACGTTTCCTATAAATCTTTTAAATCTTTTAATGGGACCGAGTTTATTTTTCTTTTTTTCTTCGGCAGCTTTCGCTTTTGCTTCAAGCTCTTGCTGCGCTTTCATTTCGTCCATTATTTCTTTTCTTAATTCTGCTTTAAGTTCATCCGTATTAACGCTTGGGGTGAACGTATCAGATGGTGTAACCTGTGGTGCTGCAGGAGCAGTGGGCGCTGCAGAAGGAGCCGCTGCCGGTTGGGAAACAGGTGTTGTTGCGGCAGGGTTTGCCACAAAGGCCGGAGTTTGCGCTGCCTGGGGAAGCCTGAATGTTGTAAATCCTGCTTGCTCAAAGGGCGATGTCATTTTTTTCGTTCCTTTCAATTGGGTTACACATCTATAAAACCGATGAATAAAAAAAATTGCTATTATTTAAAATTATTATAAAGAATTATTATGAAAAATTATACATTTTGCTTCAAAAAACTTAACAATTCTTTGAGCGCAGCGTTTGCAAAATCTTCTTTAATTTCGCATCTGTTTTTAAGTTTTGAAACATATCGGATTGAATTTGTGATGATTTTACCCCCATCTTCACCTTTCTTTTTAAGGCCGACACCAATAAACACCGTACCTACAGGGTTTTTGGCATCTCCTCCCGTAGGCCCTGAATATCCTGTCGTTGAAATGCTTGCATCTGCATATTCTAAAAGCCCCTCTGCCATTTCAAGCGCAACTTCTTTGCTTACAACCGAATATTTGTCAATAGTTTCTTTTTTAACGTTTAAAAACTTTTCTTTTGCTTTTGGTGCGTAGGTTACAAAGTTTTGTTCAATAAAATTTGAAGAACCGTCAATATCTGTAAGATATGAACTTATAAGCCCGCCTGTGCAGGATTCGCCTGCAGATAGCTTCAAATTATTTTTGATTAAAATTTCTTTTAATTCGCTTAAAATTTTATCTTTCATAATATTTCATTATGTTTTTCAGATATCGGCTTGTTTTGTGCCAGAACGCTAGAATAAAGGTACATCAATTGATTCAAGCAGCAATATTTCAAACTTTTGTCCTTTTAAGATTATAACATTTTTACCTTTTCTAAAAAGGTCCATAACGCTATCACCTACAAGGTAGCCAACTCCTGCAATGGTCCCTCCGACAGCAGCAATCGGGGTTACAAGGTATTTTCCGCCCGTGAATAATTCCTCACCGGATTTTACGCCCCAAGTTGCAGATTTTTTAATGATTTCACCGGATTTGTCCAAATTTTCAACTAAAGCATCGCCATATCCGCCGCCGCCGTCAATTCCGCCGTCTTGGGTAAGTTTCAAGTAAGAGCTGATACCTGCTTTTAGAGGAATTTGTTTTCCGTTTGGTGCAACAATATGGTCAAAGTTTAGATATAAAACGGCAGAACGGGAAAGCATTTTGGGTCTTATGACTTTGGCTGAATTCCCTCTTATTATTGTGCCTCTTGGAAGAACAACATCACCGTCTTTTATGATATCGTTGATAAGATATGCGCTGAACATATCGCCGGCATTTAATGTTTCCGTTGTTATTGTATTTGCAGCTTCAAGCTCAAGTTTTGTTCCCATCGGCACTTTTTTTGTTGCAGCATCCGCTTTAATTTGATAAGCATCAGCTTGCAGCGCAAAAAATGCTAAAACGAGTGTTAAAACTCCTGCTAATATATTCTTTTTCATTTTATAACTTCCTCTTTTATTTTGTTTCTAAATCGCTGATATAGATTTTACCGAACTTAGCGGACAAATCGTCGATATGATGGACTATGTAATAATAATTCTCTAAATCTTTTTCGCCAAGGTCAATCATAGCGCCCCAGTCTGCTCTTCCATGGTGTGCGGCTATCATTTTTGCAATTTGGCGCTGATTATTTTCCATACAAAGTGAAAAACCATATTGAGAGTGGCTTATCCAGTCTTTTTTAAAATCTTCGTTATATTCAACAAAGCCTGTTTCAAAATCTATTTTATATTCAAAGATTTTTCCGATATCATGCAAAATGCAGGCGGCATATAGGACATCTTTGTTCATTTTTTTGTGCATTTTCGGGAAAATACATTCTGCAAAGCCAAGACACTCAAAAATATGTTGAATTAAGCCGCCTAAATAATTATGGTGCATCATTTTTGCCGCCGGGGCAATTTTGATTAAATCTTCATTTTTTGTCCAAACATCTTTTACAAATTTTTTAAGTTCTTCGTTTTTAAATTCTTCAATAACGCCTAAAATATATTTAAAGTGTTCTTCTCTGGTTTTTTCATCAATTCCTAAAGCTGCCTCTTTAATGATTTCCATATTATTTACAAGACAGTTGTTAAATTTTTCATTAAAGCTTGCGTTTGTAATTTTAACAACGTTTCCGGTTCTAAAAAGCTTAGGATCCAGGCGGTTTAGGGTTTCTTCCCACAAAATACAATTCAGCGTTGAATTTTCTTCAATGTTTCTAAGTTGAAGCTTACCCATTTTTGTGCCGGCCTTTGTATCTCCGACACTGTATGCCATTACTTCATAATCTGCATTCAAATCAACCATTAGTTAATTCTATGATAATTTTTACTTTTTGTAAATACGTACCTTGGCGTAGAGCTTTAATTAAAGATAATCCGAGTCTTCCGTGTTTTCAGAGTTTTGGGTGAGTTTGCTCAGGGTTTGGTTGTTAATTTCTCCGCCAATCAGCATAATGATTGATGTGTAATAAAGCCAAACCATAAGAATGGCAAAGGTTCCGATTGTTCCATAAACTCTGTTGTATGTGCCAAGTTCGTTTACATAAAGCGAAAAAAGCCAGCTTCCAAGCAACCAAAAAATGCAGAAGAAGAGAGCGCCGGGGACAATACTTTTTCTTTTAAGTGAAAAATCTCTTGCAGGAAGAACGTAATAGTTTATCATGGCAAGAATGAAAAGCAAAATAAAAGCAATCGGCCATCTTGAAATAAGAATTGTGTTTACAACTTCAGACGGAAGGTGCATATAAGCTGAAATTACGTATAAAATCACTTTACCAAAAATGATTAGGTTTATTGAAATAAAGAGGAAAAACGTATTTACGACCACCATTAAAACTGAAAGAAGCCTTACGTGGATGAACGATCTGTTTTCCTGAATTTTATTTGCGCGGTTTAGACCTTTAATAATAACGGCAATGGCGTTTGAGGCAAGAAAAAGCGTTACAAAAAAGCCTGCAATTCCGACTATTCCGCCGTTTTGAAAAAGCGTTACTTCTTTTAAGACTGAATTTATCATATTTATAACATCAGCAGGAGCTACTGTTGCAAGGGCGGCAAGGAGTTTTCCCATAAAGAATTTTTTCCCAAGCCAGCCAAACACAGCCGTTAAAAAAAGCATAAAGGGAAATATCCCTATTACAAACATATAGGCCATCTCAGCTGCGGCATTTGGAAAGTCTTCATGCACGATGCTGTCTATAAGATTGAAAAAATATTCTTTTACAAGTTTAAACATTTCTCAATTTCACACACCAGAAGCTCTGCCGCTTGGTTCAAAGGTGCTTTAATTGTGCAGCCTGCAGCGTGGATGTGTCCCCCTCCGTTAAATTTTTTGACAACTTCGCACACATCAACATTATCGCTTCTAAGGCTTACTTTTGTGTGTCCGTTGTCATTTTCCTTTAAAACAGCAGAAATTTCTACCGATTTTATTGTTCTTAAAGTTTCTGCAATGCCTTCAGTATATTCATTTTTGGCATCAAATTTTTTATAATCTTCCTGAGAAATTGCTGCAATTGCAACCTTGTTATTAAAAAGAAATTTTGTTTTTGAAACAATTGCAGATTGAAATAAAATCATGTTTTTGGGTTTGTTGTTATAACATTTTTTGGCTAAATCTGCATTGTTTGCGCCAAGTTCTATTAATTCAGATGCAATTTTTAATGTTTTAGAACTTGTGTTTTCATACCTGAATCCTCCGGTGTCTGTTAAAATTGAAACATAAAGACAATCTGCCATTTCTTTTGACATGGGAATATTTCTTAATTTAAAAATGTCATATAAAACTTCACCCGCGCTTGAAGCATCTCCAACTACCCAGTTTAATTTAGCATAACCGTTGTTTGTTTTGTGGTGGTCTATGTTTATTGTCATTTTGGCGTTATCAAATATGCTTCTTGCATTTTGCACCATTCTGTCTATTGATGCTACATCAACCGCAATCACAAGATCATAAACATTTTGAACATTATCAAGATTTTTGCTTGAATTTATATTCGGCAAAAATCTGTAAGTTTCAGGTACGCCAACAGATGTTGATGTTTGAACCAAAGTGTCCGCTTTGTCTTTTAAGTATAGTTTTAAAGCACACATTGTGCCTAAAGTATCCCCATCCGGGTTTACATGAGACACGATGAGAATTTTCTTAGCGCTATCTATTGCATCAAATATTTGGTTAAGAACAATTTCATTCATTAACACACAGCATACCATAAATATTTTTGATGAATGTTAAATTTATTAAAACTTAACCGGATACGGGTGTTCGCAGCCTGTGTAACAAACATCCCAGCCGTCTTTTGCGAGTTTTGCCGCACAGGTAGAACCTGTTGAACCTTCTGCACAGTTTGTATCAACAAACTCTTCGCCTTGTTCTGCGCCGTATGGAAGAACTGAGCCGTTTAGATGTAGTCCAAAGAAAAATACGTCTTTCCCTACCATATTCGGTTTTTTGTTTCCGTTTACATCAACCATAAATATGCCGCATAAAGCTTTTGGATTTCCGTTCCATGTGCAATCACTACCTGTTTTATTTGATTCCCCTGTTTCGTCTTCTTTTGCATCATCCACTTCTGTTTGAGAAACAAAACCTTTTGAAAATGCAATCATTGAACCGTCGTTTAAGATTACCCTTGATTTTGATTCAAAACTTTCATTTGCAATTTCTGCATCTGAAATGCTGGTAATGGGGTATGTACATTGGGAATTTGTTCCCATAATATCGCCGCTGCATTTATAGCCCACGTTAAGCCTTGGAGAAACTACTTTCTGCATAATATCCATTACGCCTTCTTTTGTGCTCCAGTTCCAGCTCATTACCGTACCGTTTGTTACAGTGGCATTATATACGGCCTGATTTAGAGTAGAAGCAGATTTTTTCAGCTGCTCTATTGTTGCTTTTTTATTTGTTTCATGAATCATTACAGGAATTGTCATAGCAGCAATCACCCCAACGATAGTAAGTGTTAAAACAACTTCTGCAAGTGTAAAACCTTTTTTCATTATCCTAAAATCTCACAATTTCCAATTTTAACCTAATTTTATTTAACCATATTTTTGTTTATTTTCAAACACATGTAAACAGTTTAAAAACAATATTGTTAAAAATTTATGTGCAAAATTCTTTCATTAGAGCGGTTTTCAAGGCTTTTTTTATTTTGTACGATTTTGTAAAAATTTTCTTCTAAAGAAAACACATCGTTTGAAAATAAGGTATAATTCAGCGTTTTTAAAATGTTTTCAGCCTTTTTATATTGGTTAAGGTTTATTAAAATATTGATTTTTAATTTATAACATTCTGATAAAAATTCTTTATCAATAAGATTTTTAGTTAAAATTTTGTCTAAATATTCTATTGAAAGGTCATATTCTTCAAGTGCGCTATATGTTTTTGCAAGATAAAATATGCAGGAAACATCCTCTTTAGAAATATTTAAAGCTTTTAAAAACATTTTTAATGCATTTCTCGGTTTTTTTTCAAAAAGAAAAATCTGTCCTGCCAAAAGTAAACTTTTAAAATGATTTGGGTCATTTTTAAGGGCAATATTTACATATTTTTTTGCAAGCTTTACATTACTTTCATATTGAAAGTAATCAAAAGCCAGTCTGTAAAATTTTTCCGCATTAAAACAAACGACGTTCATTTTAATTTTCTACCCCAAAAATCATACCGTTTTATTCTACAAGTATTTTTAATTTTGGGCTTGTATATTTTTAAAATTAATCTAAAAACCATGACAGCTACGCCGTTTTGACATTTTGGTGCAATATTAATATTCTTTAACAAAATTATTTAACAAAGAGTTTTCCGCACTCTTTTTTTGCTATAATGTCATAAATTACATGCTTTAAATTAAAGGGGAGGAAACGAGTGAACGCTCTTAGTGAAAACAAAGAAATTAATCTATCTGAAAATGCAAAAAAAGTATTAGAAAAAAGGTATCTTAAAAGAGATGTCAAAGGCAATGTTATGGAAACGCCCAAAGAACTTTTTGAGCGTGTGGCTTTCACTATAGCGGATGCTGATAAAACTTTCGGTGTGGATGAAACAAGCATTAAAGAAACAAGACAAAAATTCTTCGATATGATTGCAAATGCTTATTTTATGCCAAATTCTCCGACATTAATGAACGCAGGACGTGAGCTTGGGCAATTATCAGCTTGTTTTGTTCTTCCTGTTGAAGACAGCTTGGAGGGCATTTTTGAAACAATTAAAAACACTGCATTAATTCATAAATCAGGCGGAGGTACGGGTTTTTCATTTTCAAGGTTAAGACCGAAAAATGATGTTGTACATTCAACAATGGGTGTATCTTCAGGTCCTGTAAGCTTTATGGAAGTATTTAACGCTGCAACTGAAGCCGTAAAACAAGGCGGAACAAGGCGCGGAGCAAATATGGGGATTTTAAGAATTGATCACCCTGATATTTTGGAATTCATTAATTGCAAAAGTGATTTGTCAAAGTTAAATAACTTCAATATCTCCGTTGCAATCACCGATAAATTTATGGAAGCTTTAGAGCGTGATGATTATTACGAATTAATTCATCCGAACACTAAACAACCCGTTCAAAAACTTAAAGCAAAAGAAGTGTTTGATTTAATTGTTAAAGGCGCTTGGCAATCCGGCGAGCCCGGCGTTATTTTCATTGATAAAATGAACAAAGATAACCCGACTCCTCTAATCGGCGATATAGAATCCACAAACCCTTGTGGTGAGGTTCCCCTGCTTTCTTATGAAGCTTGTAACCTTGGTTCAATTAATTTAAGCAAAATGGTTGTAAAAGATAATAACGGAAATAACGTTATAGACTGGGATAAACTTGCTGAAGTTTCAAGGCTTGCAATTCATTTCCTTGATAACGTTATTGTTGCAAATAATTACCCGCTTCCAAAAATTGCCCAAATGGTTCAAGACAACAGAAAAATCGGTCTTGGGGTTATGGGCTGGGCTGATATGCTTATGAAAATGGGCGTTTCATACAATTCTGAAGAAGGCTGTGCCCTTGGAAGACAGGTTATGGAATTTATTGATTACCATTCAAAGGTTGAAAGTATCGAACTTTCCAAAAAACGTGGTAAATTCGGCAATTTTGCAGGTTCTGTGTATGACAGGGCAAATTATTTATCCGAAAAATATAAAGGTAAATCTGCAGGAAAAATCACTGATGATATGTGGGCTGAATTGGATAAAGAAATTGCAAACTACGGTATCAGAAACGCAACCACAACCTGTATTGCCCCAACCGGCACAATTTCAATGATTGCAGGTGCTTCAGGCGGTGTTGAACCTCTGTTTGGGCTTGTTTTCAAAAGAAACATTATGGACAACACCGAAATGTATGAAGTGAACCCGATATTCAAAAATTATGCAACAGAACACGGGTTCTATTCCGAAAGCCTTATGGGCGAAATTGCAAAAACGGGCTCTGTAGCGCACATAGAAGGTATTGATGAAAAAGTTAAAGAAATTTTCGTAACAGCACACGATATCACACCGAAATCTCACGTTATGATGCAGGCAGCATTCCAGCTTCATACCGATAACGCTGTTTCAAAAACGGTTAATTTTGAAGAAGATGCAACCCTTGAAGATGTGGCCCAAGCCTACATTTTGGCTTACAAAAACGACCTTAAAGGAATTACCGTTTACAGGAATAATTCAAGATTTTCTCAGCCGATGCTTTTAGAAAGCAAAAAGGACGAGAAAAAAGAAGAAGCAAAAGCGACAGAGGCTGTTGAAGCCAAAAAAGAACACAAAGAATTAAAGATTGAAAAAACGGAAATTGATGAACACGGTGTTGAAATTAAAACTGTTGTTTGTCCCGAGTGCGGAAATTCAATTAAAATGGCCGAAGGCTGTTTCATCTGCCTGAACTGCGGCTATTCCGGTTGTTCATAAAAGAAATTTGAGGGGTTGTAAAAAACCTGCCTTGTATAAAACAATAAAATTAAAGGCCTCAAGGGGAAATCCAAGAGGCCTTTTTAAATTTAACATTTTACTTACTTTATTGTGCTTCTTCGTTTCTTGGCACCAGAATGCACTCGTCTTCTTTAAAGATTGAAACAACATTTTTACCGTTGTTTTTGGAATGGTAAAGGGCCGTGTCTGCACTGTTTATAAGCGTTTTGGCGTCTTCACCGTCCATTGGATACTGGCAAACGCCAATACTTGTTGTCGGCGAAATAATCACATCTTCTTTTGCTTTCACCTGAATTTTTGAAATGTTGTTACGAAGCCTTTCTGCAATAATTACAGCATCTTCTTTTGTGGTTTCTGGTAAAATTACGATAAATTCTTCCCCGCCGTATCTTGCAGGAATATCAATTTTTCTTACGGTTTGTGAAATTTCATTTGAAAGCTCTCTTAAAATCTGATCGCCCACAAGGTGTCCGTAAGTATCATTTACGCGTTTAAAATTGTCAATATCAAGCATTAGCAAAGACATTTTGTGTTTATATCTTGAACAACGCCTGATTTCGTTTTCTAAAAGCGTATAGAAATGTCTGTAAATGTAAAGTTTTGTTAAGCCATCCTTTGTTGCAAGCTCATACAATTTTGCGTTGTCAATTGCAATTGCTGCCTGGTTTGAAAGGGATGTCATAAACTCTAAATCCTTCTGGTTAAAGAGTTTGTTGTTCTTTTTGTTTGAAATATTTATAACCCCAATCGCTTCGCCCTTTGCAATCAAAGGAACGCAAAGAAGAGATTGTGTGTTTGTAAGACCGTCTTTTTGAACAAACCTCGGGTCGTTAGAGCCCAAATTTGTAATAATAGCTTTCTTTTCAAGGAAAACCGTTCCCGCAACGCCTTCTCCAGCTTTAATTTTAGAACACTGAATAAGGCCGTTGTTGATGTTTTCTTCAACCCTTTTGTCTGCAAGGCCATACACAACTTTAACCTGTAAAGAGTTTGAAGTGTAATCATAAAGCATCAAAGAGCCTTTTTCCGCTTCCAAAGTAACAAGTGCTTTGCTCAAAATTACCTGCAGAAGCCTTTTAAGGTCATCAATGAAATTTACGGCTTGCGAAATATTATAAAGAATTGAAATGTTATATAAAGATTTTTGAAGCTCTACAATCTTGTCGGCCTGGTGTTTTATGTGAAAAAGTTTTACAATTACAGGCTCCATATATTCAAAAATTTTGCCTAAAAATTTCAAATCTTCATCGCTGATAACGTCCGTACCGTCGTTGTTTTTGCCTATAAAGCAAATGCACACGGGCATATTTTTATCTTTGTCAAAAAACACGCGAATATACTGTGTTTCAAGGCCCAAAAGTCCGTTTGTCTGCCAGAAAGAATTGAAAATCTGCTGGTGGGCTTCGTTTGTGGTTTTAATGATGTCGCCTTTGCTCATCACAGACCAAAAAGCCTCGTTTTCATATTCAAAATATTCATCAAACCTTGAATTTTGTTTTGTCACAACGCTTTTGAAGATGTCGTTTTCAAACAAATAAAATGAAATCTGGTCGTTGTGCAGCGCACGCGAAATTGAATCAGACATTTTGATGATTAAATCTTCAATATCAACAGCCTGGCTTGCAATGGCGTTTATCTCAAACATTTTATTGAGCGTTCCGACAACGCTCTCTAAATGACTATAATCTTTTTCGGTCATCTCTTTCATTGTATCTTTATTCTTTATAATATTATAAGATAAATTAGTAATAAATACAATTTTTAAAGGATTTTAACAACTTTATGGAAACGGGCAAAAAAGAAATAATAAGAAAATGTCAGGGCTGTGCAAAAACGGCGGATAGGGAAGATTTTATCAAAATCACACTGAATAATGGCAAGCTTTATATAAACCCCACATCAAAAATTCTCGGGCGAAGCCTCTATGTCTGTAAAAACGCTCAATGCATCAAAAATTTAATCAAGAAAAAAAGGATTGCAGGTGCGCTCAAATTTAAAAACTTTGAAGAAATACAAACGGTTGAGGCTGAACTTTTAAAATTGGTGTAAAATTTATATTAAAAAAAGGGATACCCGAAAGGTTAAATTTTTACGAATATCCCGAAATAAGTTGTTTATCAAAATTTGTTTTTAGGCTTTGGTGTTGTTTATTCGTAGGTCAGGCACCGCCTGACATCATCCAATGCCGGCTTTGCCCCGGGGCCAAAAGGCCCCGAAGTTTACAACCCCACCGCCTTGTATTCAAGGATGACCATGCCCTTGCCTCCTCTGCCT
>CANSKM010000002.1 GCA_947647475.1 uncultured bacterium | reverse complement strand
GGTTACAGGAATGCTTAAATTTAAAACAGTCTTGTCTTCAAGCGCATCAATTTGAAGCTGGAAACTGTCGCCGTCAATTTCCATATATTTTGATACAACAGATACAAGCTCTTCTTTCATCATCTGAATGGCACGTTCGGAAAAACCTGCTCTGTCTTGTAAAAGAACGGTTTTCAGACGGTTAATTGCAACCCCTTTTGTGGGGTCTGCCTCTTCATTTGATGTGAAAAAACTTAAAACCTTGTTGTATAAATCATGAAAAATATCTTTCATTATTCAGCCTTCGCTTTCTTTGACATAAGCTTTTTTGTGAATTTTTTGATTTTTTCAATAATGTTTTTCGGCTGGTCAATGTCAAGGAAAGGCACATCTTCCCCTTGAATTCTTCTTGCAACGTTTAAATATGCCTGTCCTGCAAGCGAATGTTCGTCGTTTACGATAGGTTCCCCCTTGTTTGTTGAAGTTATAACGCCCGTGTCTTCAGGGATAACGCCGATGAGCTCTGCGGATAAAATTTCCACAACGTCTTCAACACTCATCATATCGTTTGTTTTAATCAAATTCGGACGAACTCTGTTTACAAGAAGTCTGTATTTTTTCACATCTTCTTTAGATTCCAATAAGCCTATAATTCTATCCGCGTCGCGAATAGCGGACATTTCAGGTGTTGTTACAACAATAGCTTCGTTTGCGCCTGCAACAGCGTTTTGGAAACCTTGTTCAATCCCTGCGGGGCAATCAACAAGAATGTAGTCAAATTCTTTCTTTAAAGTTTCGCAAATGTCTTTAAGCTGATCAGCGTTCACTGCGGATTTATCTCTTGTTTGTGCCGCTGCAAGCAAGCAAAGGTTCGGGTTTTTCTTATCCTTTACAAGAGCCTGTTTCAGCTTGCATCTTTCTTCAACAACATCCACAATCGTATAAACAATGCGGTTTTCAAGGCCGAGCAATAAATCAAGGTTCCTAAGGCCGATGTCTGTATCGATTAAAACAACCTTATTTCCGCCTTTTGCAAGGGCTGTACCTATGTTTGCAGAGGTTGTGGTTTTTCCAACCCCACCCTTTCCTGATGTAATTACAATAACAGAACCTGTCATATATCTTCACTCCTATTGATTAGCCATTTTAAACAACACAATATTATCATCTACAATCCTTGCCTCTTCGGGCGTAAAGACTGCCGATTTTACGATGTAGGGTATGTTTCCGCCGTCCGGACGTCTTGAATAGCAGTTTGCAATTCTTAATTGAACAGCATTCATCTTCAAAGCACGAATTCTTGCTTCTCTGTTTCCGCTGCAGCCTGCATGCGCTATTGAACCTAAAACGCCCCAAACCGTAATGTCGCCTGTGGCTTTAATTTCAGAACCCGGATGGCAATCTCCGATGATTATAATATTTCCGTCAAACTCAAGTGTTTGACCGCTTCTTAGTGTCTGGTTAACATAAATTGTCTGTTTATTATCAATTACAACAGGTTCATCTGTCGGCGGCAGGTAAAAATCAACTTCTTCAAGGTCTGATTCATCCTGAAGATTTTCATCACTTGCCTTTTTATAAACAGTTATAGTCTGCCTTTGAAGACCTTCAAATTCTTCTTCAATCGGTCTTACGACAGTTTGCGGTGCTTGTTCTGCGGGGGGCTCTGCCTTTGAGGCTTTTGCTTTTTTAAGAACATCTTTTTTAGGCTTTGGAGGCTCTGCAATTGCTTCTTCCCCAAGCTCTGTTTTTAATTCGTCAAATTTATTTGTAACCATTGTGGTAACAACAGTTTCAGGCCCAAGAACGAGACCTTCCGCTAAACTTGCCGCAGGGGCAGGGTTTGGTGCCAAATTTTCGGGCATTTCATCTTTTGGTGCCTGAACATTTTGGTTTTGAACATTTTGGCTTGCAGGCTCATCAACATTTAACATTGCCTGTTCATTTTGGACTATATCGGCATTTGCAGCTTTTTTAAGCTTCATAACCTTTGCCCTTGTAACCTTAATTCCCATGCTCTCGCAGGCATTTTGGGTAATTAAAGATGTTGTATCCACATTTACAAGCTGTGAATTGTAGCTTTCGATTAAAGATTTAATGCTCAAAATTTGGGATTGGTTTAAAACGTTATCCTTTAATTTCAAAGAAATTCCTCTGCCTGAAGCGTTTGGAATTTCAAGTGCCAAAGAAACATTGTTAATAATTTCACCCGTATTTGTGCATTCGCTCAAATCGATTACAAAAAGTCCGATATCTTCCATAAAATTTCATACCTCAATCTTACTTATTATCTACCTTATCTTAAAATCAATATAAAAACAATTAATTATAAAGAAAAATTGCGCCGAAATCATGATGAGGCCTGTTTTTTGAAAAAATTTCCCCTTGTTCATTTTCGTTTTTTGTCAATTTTTATCCTTTATGTGTTTTAATTAAGTAGTGTAAAATGTCTTTTTAAATTCTAAAAAGACAAAAAGGAAGATTATGCAGGCCGTTTCTCTTCAAAGCATTGTAAAAACAACAACATTTAAAGATTTCGATATTCCAAACAGCGCCCTTTGCAGAAGCCTTGAACCGCACATGCATGGCGGAATTCCGGGCGGAAGTGCTCTTTTGAATGCAAACGGTCCTGAAAACAAAGAAGTTTTCACTCCTTCCTATGTTCAAGCTCCTCAAATAAGCAAAATGCCTACGGCAGAAGCAAAAAACAAAGAAGAAAAGGAGGGCGAAAAGGGCGGTCCGAAAAAAATTCTTCCCCTCTTAGGTGCTATTGCAGGCACAATTCTTCCTGTTGTCATTTTAAATAAGGCCAAAGGGAAAAATTTAAATACTGAAGTCTTAAAAAACGGCAAAATGCTTGAAAAATTAAAAGAAGTCGGTGAATATTTTGAAATTGAAGGTGTAAAAGGAATTCTTTCAACTGCAGGCGGAGCCATAGCAGGCGGCCTTTTGGGCGGTGTAATTTCAGATAAGGATAAGGAAAACAGAAAAGCAAAAGTTAAAAATGCTGTTTTTGAAATGGTGAATATAACTGTTCCGACACTTTTTGTTGTCGGCACAGGAAAGTTTTTAGAGTCTGCTAAAAGCCTGAAAATGAACCCTGCCCTGAAAAAAATACTTCCTGTTGCCCTCGGTGTCGGCCTTGGGGCGCCTGTTGCATCGAAAATTTCAGGTGCAATAAACAAAAAAACATTTAAAGAAGATAAGACAAAACAAAGGCATTTCCGCCCGAAAGATTATATTGTGCATATTGATGATATTGTAACGGCTCTTGCTCTTGCAAAAATTCCGTTTTTAAGTGCTGTTCCGTTTGATAAAATCCTTGCGCTTATCTATATCCACTGTGGGTTTGAGGCAGGTTCTTCCAACGCAAAAGGCCATGGGCACGGGCATCATCATTAATTTGCCTGCTTTAAAAGGCTAAACTCTCCTTTAAAAAAAGTTTAATCTAAAATTCTTGTGTCGCATTTTGCATGCAAGTTTTCTTTGTTTTTGTGCATATAATCGACAAATAAATCTTTTGCGTTTAAATTTAAAGGTTCTGCTTCTTTAAAAAGCTTGTCGTGAATAAGAGGGTTTTTAGATTTTACAAAGAATTTTTTAACGTTTGCAATCGTATAAAGTTTGTTTGGTTTTATAGGCTCGCCCGTTTTTTCAAAAATAACATATTTTGTAAGTTCATCAAGCTCTGCCCCTGAATGATAGGCGGAAAGAAAATTCTTTTTATCAATAATGAGCCCTGAATTGTGCATTATAGGGTTTCTTTCGGGCGTATGTTCGTTAAATAAAAGGCTATCAAGGATTAATTCAACTAATAAGGACCCCGAAACCGTATTTTTATATAGCATTGCATCATCTTGCGTTATGCCGTTTAGGGCCCCTAAAATCTGTATAATGCTTGCCCCGCCTGAATTTTCAGTATCTAATGATGTTCTTATTGCAGAAGCATTTATTGTAAAAATATCAACATCGGGGTCTTTGCTTTGAATTTCAGAGAGAATTGCATCTGTTATAAAGTTTGCAAGGAAATTATTCCCGACCCTTACGTTGTCAACGCTTAAAGTTTTAATATCGGGGTTTTCGGTTTTGATTTTAAAATCTTTGGCTAAATCTTTCATAAAAATGCCATTATAAAAGCCCATAAAGAAACCGCCCGTTTTTGGCTTGTTAAAAGGATAATAAGTTTTTATTTGAACGTCATCTTTAAGGTTTCCATCATCGTCTATATAGAATTTTACGTTAACGTGTTTTTTAAAGTTTTGTGACATTTTTACAATTTTAACACCGTTTACGGTTTTTGTTTCGTCCTTATGCTCGTGCCCGTCAAAGATTATGCTTATGTCATCCCCAAGTTTTAGAGCCAAATTTTCTGCAAAGTTTGCGCCTGTATGAGTTGAAACCACAACAAGGCCTTTTGGGTTTTCTTTCTTAAATTCTTCAATGCGGCGCACCGCATCATCAAAAGTTCTTTTGCAATCTTCGGGGGTTAAAAGCTTTTCTGCCTTATATCTTGCATCAAGGAAAGTTATCCCCTTTACTCCTTTTGCATAATATGGCATATTTACAGGGCTAATGCCAAGGAAAAGCGTCTTATGTTTAAGGTTCGGGTCTTTATCATCCTCAATTTCAAGAATGTCTTCCTGAATAACTTTTCCTTCTTCCACTTCTTCTTTTAATACGGGCGAATTTTCAACATCAAGGTTTGTCATAAGAACTTTTGCGTTAATATTATCCACAACCCTTTTAAATTCAAGTTCTCCTCCATCGAGCTCGTGGTTTCCCCCTACAAGATATACGGCGGTTTCGTCGTCTTGTGCTTCCGTGTTTGGTTTTGAATTACCTTTTGAGAGTGCGTTAATTCTTTCAACCAGCGCGTTAAAAAATTGAATCTGGAAAAAGTGCGAATTTGCATCCTTGTTTGAAGCATAGCCTTTTGTTCCGCCTGAAATGAACCAATCTCCCGCAATAATTTGAACGTTTTTATTTCCCTTTTTATTTTCTAAAAAAAGTTCATCACGGTTTTCTTCCATATTCAAATAAAAAGTATCAAGCTTGTCTAAATTTCCGTGATTGTCTGAAAAGGAGTTGATATTGAGCGTTGCCCCTTTAAAATTCGGGTTGTATGTGTTTTTATATAAATTTAAAATCGGCTGGGTTTTCATAACTTTATGTTTAATTAAACAACATAAATAAAAAAGTTTGATAGAATTTTATTATTTTGTTAATATTTTTGTTATGAAAAAGATTTTATTATTATTTTTGGCATTTTTGCTAATTTCACCTGCAAGCTTTGCAAACCGTTGGGAAGAAGATGACGGCCTTCCATACGTTGTTTTAAAGACAACATTTGACTATACACCCCTAAGAGAGGCGCCGAGCACCAACGCACAAAGGTTTACACATTTAAGAAAAGGTGTGTCGATTTATGCTGAAGAATATAATTCGGATTTTTACATTCTGGATTTTGGCACAAGCAAAAGATATTGGGTTGAAAAGAAATATGTAACCCCTGTGGATAAAGTGGTTGAAAAAAGGGGCACAAAAGTTACAAACGTTAAAATTTATGAAAACGGAAATAATTACATTGTAAAAATTAAGACCAAAAACAAAATGCAAACACCTTATAAAATAGCACAGACAGGAAATGATCTTAATTTTCAAATGTATAATATAGACCTGAAAAAAAATAAAAAACAAAAGGCAAAAAATAAAGATACATACGGGATAAAGTTTAAATCAAACAACAGTGAAGGTTTTAACATCTTTATGATGAAACCCAAGGTAGATTCAGGCATTTTGGCTTTGAATTATAAAAGCAAAGTGCCGATTTTCGGGTATGATGTTAAAAGAAAAGACAATGCGCTCATTGTTCAAATTAGAAAACCTATTGATATTAAATCCAAAAAACCTCTTAAAGGGGTGAAAATTGCGCTGGATGCAGGGCATGGCGGGAATGAACCCGGGTGTGTTGCGCGCGGAATTAAAGAAAAAGATGTTAACCTTCAAATTACAAAAAAACTTGATAAAGAATTAAAAAAACGCGGCGCAAAAACAATAATGACAAGGAAAAAAGACGTTGATGTCGGCCTTTATAAAAGGGTTGAAATTGCAAAAGATGCCAAAGCGGATTTTCTTATAAGTGTGCATCAAAATTCCCTTGCAAACCCCGAAAACTATGAAAAAAAGCACGGGGCAGGCGTTTATTATTACAATGAAAACGCAAAGGCACTCGCAGAAAGTGTTCAAAACGGCTTAGTCCGCGCAACGGGCTTTAAAGACGACGGCGTTTTCAATTCATCATTAGCACTCACAAGAAGCACAACCCCTGTAAGCATTTTGGTTGAATGCGGATATTTAATTCACCCGTATGAAAGGGTAAAATTAACTGATGCTGAGTTTCAGGAAACTGTAGCTGAGGGCATTGCAAACGGGATTGAAAAACATTTAAGATATTTAAAAAACCACTCCTATAAACGCCTTAAAGGTACAAGGCTATAATTTTAATGCGGCTTAACAGGCTAAAAGCGCTCGGCAGCTTATAAGAATCTTGTAAAAACAAACCGTAAAAAGTCTATTTAAGCTCAATCATTTTTTGAATTGAACTTAGGGCCTTTTGCCTTATCTCTTCTTCAACCGTCACTTCGTGCTGGTTATGAAGGAGTGAATTTAAAATATCATCAAGCGTGTTCCACTTCATATTGTGGCAGACAAGTTTTGATGAGGCCAAAATAAATTCTTTTTCGGGGAAATCCCGCTTCAACCTGTCTACAACCCCTTTTTCCGTTGCAATGATATAAGTTTTATGCTTTGTGCTTTCGCAATATTGCATAATTTGCGTTGTGGAACCAACAAAATCTGCCAGTTTTACAACTTCCTGATGACATTCAGGGTGCACCAAAATTTTTGCATCCTTATACATAATCTTCATTTTTACAATTTCATCAGGAATGATTCTAAGGTGTGTGGGGCAATATCCCGGATAGCTTATAATTTCAATATCGGGCAAATTTTTCTGCGCATAGCTTCCAAGATAGCAATCAGGCGCAAAAAGAACTTTCTTTGCTCCTTGCATATAGAGAGATTTTATAACATTTATCGCATTTGCACTTGTGCAGCAAATGTCGCACTGTGCCTTTACTTCGGCCGTTGAATTTACATAGCACACCAAAGGAGTGCCGGGGTGTTTTTCTTTAAATTCTTTAACCTGCTTCAAATTTATCATATCTGCCATATTGCAGCCTGAATTTTTGTTCGGCAAAAGCACGGTTTTATTTGGAGATAAGATTTTTGCGGTTTCTGCCATAAAATATACGCCCGCAAAAACAATAATTTCAGCATCCGTTTTGCTTGCAAGGCGGCTTAGGCCCAAAGAATCGCCCACATAATCTGCCACAAAATCAATTTCAGGGTTTTGATAACAGTGGGCAAGAATTATCGCATTCTTTTCCTTTTTTAACTTATTTATTTTTTCTATAAGTTCCGTGTTTGCCAAAATATTACTTCTCTTCTCTTTTTTGGATGCGTTTGCTCCGATTGGTTTATTTAAAATATGCGTATATTTTATTGTTGTTTTTTATTATAAAACAAAAAAATTAATACATTCAAATATTCTTATTATGTATTTAAAGGTCTTTATGTTTAAAGGTTTTCTCGCCCGCTGCATATTCTTTCACGGTTTGCCCGTGGCCTTCAAGCTTATATTTATAAATACAAAGCCCGTCAAGCCCGACAGGGCCTCTTGCGTGGGTTTTGTTGGTTGAAATTCCGACCTCTGCGCCAAAACCATACCTGAAACCGTCTGAAAACCTTGTGGATGCGTTTTTAAAGACACCCGCAGAATCTACATTGTTCATAAAAATTTCAGCATTTTCATTATCATTTGTAATGATTGAATCCGTGTGGTGTGAGCCGAAGGTGTTTATATGCTCAATTGCTTCATTAAGACCTTCAACAACTTTAATGTTTAAAATGGTGTCAGAATATTCAACCCCAAATTCTTCAGGGTTTTCAATAACTTCGATATTTGCCTCTTTTAGGGCAGCTTTTAAATCGTTTTGGTGCGCAAAATCTTTATGGATTAAAATCGTTTCAACCGCGTTGCACGCTGTCGGGTATTGAATTTTAGCATCAATACAGATTTTTTTTGCCATATCAAAATCAGCGGATTTATCGACAAATATATGGCAGATGCCTGAAGCATGGCCTAAAACAGGGATTTTAGTGTTTTCCTGGATATATTTTACAAGTTTGTTTGAGCCCCTTGGGATGATTAAATCGATATAGCCGTCTTTTGAGAGCATTTCTTTAATATCATCGTGCGAAAATACAAGGTTTACGGCGTTTTTTGGGAAGCCTTCAACATAATTAAGCGCTTCTGTTATAATTTCAAAAATAGCCGCATTTGTGTTGTTTGCTTCACTTCCGCCTTTTAAAATCACCGCATTTCCTGATTTTATTGCAAGGGATGAAATCTGGGAAATTACATCAGGGCGCGCTTCAAAAATTATCCCTAAAACCCCGATTGGCGTTGTTACTTTCTTTAAAATAAGCTTATCATCAAGTTCTCGCGCAAAAAGAGTTTTATTCACAGGGTCTTCAAGCTTTATAACATCGTAAATTCCTTGAATCATATCGCGCATTTTATTTTCATCAAGCTTTAACCTGCCGTATGTTGCCTTTGTAATTTTGCCCGATTCCACAAGTGTTGCTGCGCATTCAAGGTCTTTTTTGTTTGCTTCATATATTTTTTCTTTGTTTTTTTCAATATTTTTTGCAACAGCTTCTAAGGCCCTGTTTTTAATTTCGGTACTTAGCCCCATAAGCTTTATTTTGGCCTTGTTTGCCTCTTTTACGATTTCATCTATATTCATTTTTTCCACTCATTTTCTTTTTTATCCGCCCTTTTAATTTCGCCCACGGGCTTTTTAAGGGCAATTAAAGTAAAACCAAATTATCCTTGCTTATAACATCATCGCTTTGCTTGTGCCCCAAGAGCTCTTTAATTTTATCGCTGTGTGCGCCGATAATTTTTTCACACTCGCCCGATGTATAATTTGCAACGCCTCTTGCAAATTCCGCCCCTTTTTCATCCAAAATGCTTATAACTTCACCGTTTTCAAAAACGCCGGCTACTGCAAGCACCCCGATTGGAAGAAGGCTTGTCTGCTTTTCTACAAGCGCTTTTTTGGCTCCATCGTTTACAACAAGCCCGCCGCGCAAATTTGTGGCGTATGCTATCCATCTGTGCTTTGAAGAAAGCTTGTTTGCAGGCAAAAAGACGGTCCCAACGTCCTCGTTGTTAAAGATTTTTTTAATGATGCCTTCTCTTTTGCCGTTTACAATCATAGCGTTTGAGCCTGAATTTGTTACAACTTTTGCTGCCGCAAGTTTTGTAATCATTCCGCCTCTGCCCCCTAAAGAGGCGCCGGATGCGAGTTTTTCAATTTTGGCATTCACTTTTTCAACAACAGGAATTAACTTTGCATCTTCAAATTCTTTCGGGTTTTTGTCAAACAACCCGTCAATGTCTGAGACCATTACAAGTAAATTTGCATCAAGTTTGCTTGCAACAAGGGCTGAAAGCTTGTCGTTATCTGAAAAACAAACCTGTGCCACTTCGCTTGTTGAAACCGTGTCGTTTTGGTTAATAATTGGGATAATTCCGCACTCTAAAAGGCGACATAGCGTGTTTCTTAAATTCAAATATCTTTTTCTGTTTGAAAAATCATCTTCGGTGAGTAACACCTGTGATACAGTAATGCCGTACTTTTCAAACCCTTCCTGCCAAATTTTCATTAAAAAAGGCTGGCCGATTGAAGCAGCTGCTTGTTTATCTACAGTTGTGTTTGAGGCAGTTTTTACGGGGCAAAGTTTTTTCATCCCTAAGGCAACGGAGCCAGATGATACGATGATTACTTCTTTCCCCTTTTTATAAAGTTTTGAGATGTCTTCAACAAAAGAATACAGGCGGGATAAGGATATATCCCCCTCGTCGTTTCTTAAAATGTTTGTTCCGAATTTAAAAACTACTCTTTTTATGCTCTCAGTATTCATTTTATGCTACCTTAAAACCTATCAGAAGGGAAATTTCCGTGTGGGAAAGACCGAATGTTTCAGCAAGGCTTTCACTTGTCACTTCGCCTCTAAAGGTATTCACGCCCGCCCTTAAAGATTCGTTTTCCCTTAATGCCATAAACGCGCCGTATTTTCCGATTTCTTTAACATAAGGAAGTATAGCATAAGAATACGCAAAAGAGGAGGTCCTTGGCACTAAAGAAGGTAAATTCGGCACGGCACAGTGTAAAATGCCGTATTTTTCAAACACAGGGTCCTTTAAGGTGGTGATTTTATCCATTGTTTCTATGTTTCCGCCCTGATCAATCGCAACATCAATTATAAAGCTGCCTTTTTTCATCTCTTTTACAACATCGGCAGGTACAAGCTTTGGCGCCTTTCTTCCGGGCAAAAGCACGGCGCCGACCAGAATATCTGCCTTTTTGCACTCTTCTTTAATTGTATAAGGGTTGCAGTAGTGGGTTTTAAGCTGTCCTTGGAACAGTAAATCCAATTCTGCAAGGCGTTTAGAATTAATATCCAAAATTGAAACATCTGCGCCCATTCCAAGAGCCACTTTTGCCGCATTTGCGCCGACAACGCCGCCTCCAAGGATTACAACTTTTCCGGGCTGAACCCCCGGAACCCCGCCCAAAAGCACGCCGGAGCCGCCGTTAGAAGATTCTAAATAATTTGCCCCAAGCTGAATGCTTAAACGGCCTGCAACTTCGCTCATAGGCCTTAAAAGAGGCAATTCTTTATTCGCCGTTTCAACCGATTCTGATGCAATTGCACAAACTCTTTTGGTTAAAAGCTCGCTTGTAAGCTCTTCTTCAACCGCAAGGTGCATATAAGAAAAAATTACCAAATCTTCCCTAAAATGCTTAAACTCACATTTTTGCGGCTCTTTCACCTTTATAATAACATTAGCTTCACTCCAAAGTTTTTCGGCGCTTTCCATAATTTTTGCGCCGCTTTGAATATATTGTTCATCGGAAAAACCGCTTAAATTACCTGCTCCCGCTTCAACAAGAACCTCATACCCTTCAGATGTCAGCATTGAAATGCAATCAGGTGTCAGAGAAACCCTTGTTTCATCAGTTTTCAATTCTTTCGGGACACCAAAAACGGTTTTCATTTTCATAAAAAAAATTCCTTATATTTTTTTAAATGCCTGTGCCTCAAGTTTTTTACCTGTTCATTCAGGCTCTTGTGCCCACAGGCTGCGTTTCAAGCGCTTCTTCGATTTCATCAATTATAAGTTTTATCGCATCCACCTTGTTTTCCGCACAAATTACAGGGCGCCCAACTACCATATAATCAACCCCTGAATGTATTGCATCCGTTGGAGTTACAACCCTTACCTGGTCGTTTACAACGCTCCAGGTCGGGCGGATTGCAGGACAAACAATTATAAAATCTTCGCCGCATTCTTTTCTTATGGCAGGAGCCTCTGAAGCCGATGCTACAACGCCATCCAGGCCTGCATCTTTTGCCATTTTTGCAAGGCCGTCAACGTAATCGTCAATGTTCATATTTACATTCAATTCCTGGGTTAAAGTTTTTTGCCCAAAGCTTGATAATAGCGTTACACCAAGGATTGAAGGGATTTCTTTACCGTATTTTTTTGCGGTTTCCTGCGCAAGTTTTACTGTCGTTGTAAGCATTTTGGAGCCGCCTTTAATATGTACATCAAAAAGGCTTACATCGTTTTTCACAAGGTTTGCCGAAGCCCTTGCAACGGTGTTTGGAATATCGTGGAATTTGCCGTCGAAGAACACTTTTGCGCCAAGCCCGTTAATCATTTTTATAACTTCAAACCCGCATGAAGTGTATAATTGCAGGCCCACTTTAAAATAGCCTGCATAATCTTTTAATTCCATAACGAGGTTTTTTGCTTCATCAAAATCATCAACGTCTAATGCAAGGATAATTCGGTCTTTTGCGGTTTTTGGTTTTTCAATTGTCATCTAAAACGCCTTTTTCAAACTTTTAAATCAATTTAATTTTTCAGGGTTTAATTTTAGTTGGTACCCTATTCTATCACATAAAAGTTAACATTTGCAATTATGCCCGTTTCTTTATTTAAGTATCAAATTTCAAACACGCAATAAAAAAACCGCTCTTTAAAGGGCGGTTTTAAATTAAGTTAGAAATAGGGAATAGGAGGAGTTTTTTTGAGATTAAGAGGAGTAATAATTGGAATTTTGGCTTTTTGCCCAGAGGGCTTTTATTTTTAAATTGAAGATTAGAGGGAGTAGAAAAAATTATGCTACAAGGTTCAAAGGTTGTTTTTCTTCTTTCTGTTCTTCACCGTTTGATTGGCTGAATGTGAAAGGGTTTGAACCTTTTTTGTCTTTTTGTGTTTCAAAAACGTTTAATGAAGTGCTTAATTCACCGAAAGCGTGAACTGTTTCCATTTCAGCGTTTGCATTAACGTGAAGTTTGCCTTCAACATTTTTTGCAACTGTGTTTGGGTTATAAATTTGAGCTGCTGCTTGAGCATTTAAAGCCTGAACAGATGAAAGGTTTGAAGTAGCATCAAGAAGACCTGCATTTGTCATTGCAATTTGTCTTTGAGTTGCTAAATCAACTTTGCTTGAGTATAAATCAACGCCTTGGGTAGCTCTTGTAAATCTTGTTAAATCAACCTTAGATACATCAACGGTTTTGTTTTCCAAGGATGTGAAAATGTCGGATGTAACTTTTGCAACGTTTGCAACGTCGATTCCGTTATATTTTGCTGTTAAACCATTGATGCTCATTGTCTTCTCCATTGTTCCTTATGTTATTTTTATCGGCATACTCCCCCAAAAACATTAGGAATTTGAAGTTATTTGTTACATTTATTTACAAAATGGTTTAAAGCTTGATTGTTGCGGGGAAAAGCTAATTTTCGCCTTTGTTGTGCTTTAATATTTCTTTAAGATCATCAAAGGGTTTAAGCGCCCAAGTTAACACCGCGGCAACAATAAGCACAGCTACATAACATATTATAAAATTCCAATCCGCAGTTTCCATGGACTATTTCCTCCTTCTTATTAATGCTTTAATTCTGCTGTCAACATTTGTAAACTTTAATATGTAAACAATGTTAAAATATATGCCTGCAGCTGCAAGCAATACAATTTTCCACATTTCTATATTTGCAAACAAAAGACCCGCAAGGCCGCTTGATATTAAAAGTATTGTTGAATAATAATGGCCTCTTAGCGCGGTGAGCTCTGTTATTTCTGCTTTTTCTTTTTCATCCATAGAAATTATTATAGTCTTTTTTTAAATAATGTTCAACAAAATGTTGATTATTGCTTGTATGATTTTTTATTGTTCAATTAATGGTGAGCCTGTGGAGCCTTCTTAAATATATTTTTTATATCGTTAGCGTAAACAATCTTAGAAGGTTTTAGTGAACATATAAAGCGAGTATGTTTGAGCCGATGTTTCCTTAGCTTGAAACATCGGTGAGTTTGTGAGCACCAAAGTCGTACGATTGGGATGAGCTTAATAGCTCTTTGACCGTTGCAGGCCCGGTATAAAAAATATATTTAAGAAGGCGGAACTATGGTAGAAAAAGTTTTTTCAGCGGCGTTGGTTCCTGGATTGCTTCGGTACGCTGTCGCTTCCCTCGCAATGACGGGTGACCATTGGGTGAATTTCAGCCCAAGGTTTGCAATGACGGGTGACTAACAGTTGAATTTCAGCAACGCTTACAACTACGGTGTTACAAAAAACCTCCTAAAAAAACTTTAGGAGGTTTGATATTTATAATTTACCTTATGCAAAAATCTTACATGCCGAAAGTTCTTGCGGCAGCGCCTGTTTGAATACCGAGCATTCTCTTTAATTCTTCAGGGTGTTGTGATTTTGCAATTGCATCCTGTTGGTCGATTAAATTCATCTTGAATAAGTCGCGAAGCGCCATATCAAGGGTTTGCATACCGGCACCCGCACCTGTTTGAATAGCTGAATAAATCTGAGCAGATTTTTGTTCACGAATTAAGTTTGCAATCGCGTTGTTTACAACCATGATTTCCTGTGCCATCACACGGCCTTTTTTGGTGAAGCCGTCTTCAGAAAGTTTCGGCAACAATGTTTGAGAGAATACCGCAACCAAGCTGGTTGATAATTGCAACCTGATTTGCTGCTGCTGGCCTTGCGGGAATACGTCTATGATACGGTCAATTGTCTGGGAAGCTGATGAGGTGTGCAATGTTCCCATAACCAAGTGGCCTGTTTCTGCTGCAGTTAGGGCAAGAGAGATGGTTTCAAGGTCTCTCATCTCACCGATTAGAATAATATCAGGGTCTTCACGAAGGGCTGATTTCAGGGCGTTTGCGGTTGAACGTGTATCCTGCCCGAGTTCCCTTTGGTGAACGATAGATTTTTTTGAAGGGTGAATAAATTCTATCGGGTCTTCGATTGTAAGAATGTGTTCTGTTCTTGTTGCGTTGATATAATCAATCATCGCAGCCAAAGTGGTTGATTTACCTGAACCTGTAGGCCCCGTTACCAAAATCAAACCCCTTGGTTTATTTGCAATTCTTTTAACGATATCGGGAAGCCCCAAATCTTCAAATGTCGGGGGTTCTGAGTTAATCGTTCTGAATGCTGCGGCATAGTTGCCTTTGTCTTTATAAACGTTTACCCTGAAACGGCCAACACCGTGTAAGCCATAACCAAAGTCAAGCTCCCAGTGCTGTTCCAGGTGTCTTCTCTGTTCGTTTGTTAAAATCGGGAAAACGATTGTTTCAATGTCATCGCCTGTTAAAACAGGGAGGTTTGTCCTTATGAGCTCGCCGTCAATACGCAAAACAGGCGGCAGGTCGGCAGAAATGTGCAAGTCGGATGCACCTTTTTGTACCGTAAGCTCTAAAACTTCTTCAATTAACATAAGATAAAATTGCTCCAAAATAACTTAATATACTAACAATATTACATTTTGACTTCAAAAAAGTAAATACCTTTATGTGAAATATCCTATAAATAAAGCATAAAATTTGCCCGAAACTGTTTTTTTAAACGGAAAAAAGAGCCCGAAAAACTGCGTTCGGGCCCTTCAAAAAAATAACAAAAACTTTAAAATATTCCAAAGAATTTCTTTTTGCGATAGTTTGTAATGGTTTCAGAGCTTAGCTTTGCGCCCTTATCATACGTTTTAACCGCACTTAAATAGGCTCTTGCCGTGTCAATGCTTGTAAAACAAGGAATACCATACATTTCAGCGATTGTCCTAATCTGGAAACCTGAAGTTTGCGAGTTTTTCCCTAAAGTAGGCGTATTCAAAACAAAGCTCAAACGCCCTTCTTTCATACGTTTTTGGAGTTTATCCACCATAAATTTTTCAATCATCTTAGATGGTACCCCGTTTTTTTCAAGGAATTTGTGCGTTCCCCAGGTTGCCATAATGAAAAATCCTTGTGAATAAAGCTTTTTCACGATTTTTAATGCAGGTTTTTTATAATGGTCATTCAAAGAAACCAAAACCCTCTGTTTGCGCTGGCCAAATTTATACCCGCCTGCGATAAACGCCTTTAAAAGCGCCTTTTTATAGGAATAATCAACCCCTAAAACCTCTCCTGTGGATTTCATCTCGGGCGCAAGTGCAGGGTCAATCCTGTTGAGCTTTTGGAAGCTAAAGACAGGCATTTTTACGCACACAAGCTTTGTTGTCTTATAAAGCCCCGTCCCAAAGCCTTGACTTTTCACGCTTTTTCCTAAAATCGCATTAATTGCAATTTTTGTCATCGGAATGCCCGTAACCTTAGACATAATGGGCACCGTGCGCGAAGCCCTCGGGTTCACTTCAATTACATAAACCGTGTCGTCTTTTATAATAAACTGAATGTTCATTAAGCCAATGATATTAACCCTTTTGGCGATTTTTTTAGCATATTCGACAAGCTTTTTTTCCTGAGATTTTGTAATGTTTCTTGAGGGGTAAATGCTCATAGAATCGCCCGAATGCACCCCTGCGCGCTCTATATGTTCGCAAATTCCCGGGATTAAGACGTCCTTACCGTCTGAAATTGCATCCAGTTCAACTTCAAGGCCCTCAATATATTGGTCAATTAAAACCGGGTGCTCGCCTGAAAATTTCAGCGCCTCGTTAATATATGTTAAAAGCTCATCATCGTTATACACAACCTGCATTCCGCGGCCCCCTATAACGTAAGAGGGGCGCACCAAAACAGGATACCCGAGCTCTTTTGTCGTGCTTAGGGCTTCGGCAGCGCTCCTTACCCCTCTGCCCTTCGGTTGCGGGATGTTGAGCTCTGACAACAACTTTTCAAAAACTTTTCTGTCTTCAACCGCATCGATACTCTCTAAAGAGGTCCCAAGGATTTTAACCCCTTCTTTTGCAAGCTTTGGCGCCAAATTAATCGCCGTTTGTCCGCCAAACTGAACCATTACACCGTACGGCTTCTCTTTTTTTACAATGTTCATCACGTTTTCGGCGTTCATCGGTTCAAAATAAAGGCGGCTTGCAATGTCAAAATCGGTCGAAAGCGTCTCAGGGTTTGAATTTACCATAACGGACTCATACCCGTTTTCTAAAATTGCCTTGGAAGCATGCACCGAACAGTAGTCAAACTCAATCCCCTGGCCGATTCTAATCGGTCCGGAGCCCAAAACAAGGATGTTTTCTTTGGGGCCGGTTTTGGTCGTTCCTTTGGTATTTTCCTTGGCTTCCGCTTTGTTTTGGGCCTCTGGGGTTTCTGCATCCCGGTTTTCTGTGCTGTGCTCTTTTTTAAACTCTTCAAGCTCGCAAGCTTCCCCGTAAGTTGAGTAAAAATAGGGGGTTGAGGCGTGAAATTCGCCCGCACAGGTGTCTACAATCCTAAACACCGCGGGGTAGTCGTATTTTTTGAGCTCATCCTCTGAAACCTTTGATATTGCTGCAATTTCAGAGTCTAAATACCCAAAACCCTTTGCTTTCTTGTATAATTCTTCATCAAGGTGTGTATTTTCAAGCGCAGTCTCAAGTTCCACGATATCTTTAATTTGGTTTATAAACCACGGGTCAATTTTTGTAATTTCGCGGATTTTTTGAACGTCAAAATTCCTCTTTAGGGCTTCAGAAACCCTGAAAATCCTTCTGTCATCCTGAATATGAAGGTCTTCCAACAATTCTTCATTTGATAAATTTTCAAACTTGTAATGCAAAACCCCTGTATGCTTGTCTTCAAGCGATGCTACGGCCTTTTTGAAACTGTTTTTAAAAGTACGCCCGATTGCCATAACTTCGCCTGTGGCCTTCATTTTGGTCCCAAGCATTCTGTCCCCTGTTGCAAATTTATCAAAGGGCCATTTTGGAATTTTTACAACAACATAATCTAGCGCAGGTTCAAACGCAGCAACTGTTTTACCTGTTATAGCATTCTTAATCTCAGACAACTCATACCCTACGGCGATTTTTGTTGTCACTTTTGCGATAGGATACCCCGTTGCCTTTGATGCAAGCGCTGAAGAGCGGCTTACACGCGGGTTTACCTCAATTACATAATATTGATTTGTCTTTGTATCCAAAGCATACTGCACATTGCAGCCCCCTTCGATTTTCAAAGCACGAATAATTTTTATCGCAGAAGTCCTTAGCATCTGATATTCATTGTTTGTAAGGGTCTGAGAAGGCGCCACAACAAAGCTGTCGCCTGTGTGAATCCCGATCGGGTCAATGTTTTCCATATTACAGATGATAATACAGGTGTCGTTAGAATCCCTCATTACCTCGTATTCCACCTCTTTGAAGCCCGCAATGCTCTTTTCCACAAGCACTTGGTTAATAGGAGACTGCTGCAATCCGGAGTGTACAATTTCCTCGTATTCCTCTTCATTCTTGGCTATGCCGCCCCCTGAGCCTCCCAAAGTGAAGGCAGGACGGATGATTATAGGAAAACCGATTTTTTCTGCGAATTTTTTGGCGTCTTCATAGGTCGAAACGATTTCGCTATCAGGGATTGGCTCCCCGATTTCATTCATCAGGTTTTTAAACATTTCCCTATCTTCCGCCTTTTTAATGGATTCAATGTTTGTCCCCAAAAGACGAACGTTATATTCGGCTAAAACCCCTGCTTTATCAAGCTCACAGGCTAAGTTTAGGCCCGTTTGCCCGCCAAGAGAAGCAATGACGCCGTTTGGGCGCTCTTTTTTAATAATTTCAGTAAGGCTCTCAAGGGTCAAAGGCTCCAAATAGACCTTATCTGCGATATCTTCATCGGTCATAATCGTTGCGGGGTTTGAATTTACAAGCACAACCTCAATATTTTCTTCCTTGAGCGCGCGGCAGGCTTGCACTCCGGCATAGTCAAATTCCGCCGCCTGGCCGATTACTATTGGCCCTGAGCCTATTACTAAAACCTTTTTTATACTTAAATCTTTTCCCATTTTAAATTCCCTATTTCTAAAATCATCGCAGGCGTTTCAAGCTTTTTGCCGCCCTTGCCTGTTTTTGCCGTTTATTTCCTTAAAAACCCTTGTTTATAGCGGATTACAGGCTCGCCATTTCCTCTGCTTTTCTTACGGGCGCCTTTTTATACTCCCTCATTTTTTGAACCCAATCGTCAAAAATCACCGCAGCATCGGTTGGGCCCGGGTTTGCCTCCGGATGAAACTGAACAGCCTCTATTTTCAAGCTTTCAGACCTAAATCCCTCAAGCGTATCGTCGTTTAGGTTTTTATAGGTTGGCTCCATAATTTTGGTCAAACTGCCCATATCCACTGCATATCCGTGGTTTTGGGATGTCATCATCACCTTTTTATTAAGCAAATTCACAACAGGGTGGTTTGCCCCTCTGTGACCGTATTTCAGCTTGTATGTCTTTGCGCCAAGCACAATCGACAATAGCTGATATCCAAGACAGATGCCAAAAAGCGGGATTTTGCCGATTAATTTTTCAAGGGTCTGAACCTCGATTTTGCAGTCTGCAGGGTCCCCGGGGCCGTTTGATAAAAATACGCTGTCAAAATTTCCCGCTAAAATCGTCTCACTGTCAACGTTTGCAGGAAAAACGGTAATTTTACATCCCCTTGCACAAAGGCTGTCTGTTATCCCCGTTTTGCAGCCATAGTCTATCATTGCAAGGTTTACATCTCCGCTTTCGTTTAATACAAAAGAGTTTTCGGGCGAAACCTCTAAAACCACGTCCCTATTGGGTTCATAGGCATTCAGCTGAGCCATTTTTTCGGACAAGTTGTTGTTATCCACATTTTCAGTGGTTATAAGACAGTTCATCGTCCCGAATTCCCTGATTTTTTTAGTCAAAAGGCGGGTGTCAAGGCCTTCAATTCCAATTATACCGTGGGTTTTCAGGTACGTTGAAATATTTTGCCTGCTTTTATAGTGCGAATCGTTTTCGCAGGAATTTTTCACGATAAAGCCCTTGCACCTTGGCTTTTCGGATTCAAAATCGTCATCATTCAGGCCATAGTTGCCAATTTCAGGATAAGTCATTACTATTATTTGGTTTGCGTATGACGGGTCGGTTAAAATCTCCTGATAGCCTACCATTGAGGTGTTAAAGACAATTTCACCAACGGAAGTTCCTTGTGCCCCAAAGCTTTTGCCCTTTAATACGGTGCCGTCTTCCAATATTAACGTTGCAAACATTCTAATTCTCCAATTTCTTCATAAATTTTTTCCATAGCCTCAATTCGGTTCTGTGCCTTGGTTACAGCCCTTCCAATTACAAGATAATCTGCTCCTTCTCCAATTGCAAATTTCGGGGTGGCAATTCTTTTTTGGTCGTCTTTTGCGCTCCATTCCGGGCGAATTCCCGGGCATAAAACCTTGAAATCCGCTCCACAGGCTTCTTTTATCTTTCTTGCTTCAAGTGAAGAGGCTACAACCCCTGTTAAACCTGCCTTTTTAGCCAATTTTGCAAGACGAATTGCAAAATCTGAAACATCAGCATCAATTTCAAACTCATTTTTCATAACATCTTCTGAAATGCTTGTAAGCATAGTCACAGCAAGGATTATAGGCGGTTTTTTATTCAATTTTTCGACCGCTTTTTTGGCTCCGGCTGCCGCTGCCTCCATCATCTTTAAACCCCCTGTGGCGTGGACATTGAAGAAGTTTGCACCCCTCAAAACTACGTTCTCACTGGCTTTTTCTACGGTGTTTGGGATGTCATGCAGCTTCACATCAAGAAAAAAGTTTGAATTTTTGCTCGAAATGTAGTCCACAACTTCATTTCCATATTTTGTATAAAGCTGGAGGCCCACTTTGAAGGTGCTAACATAGGGAGAAAGTTCATCCACAAGGGTTTTAGCCTCATCAAACTCCTCAACATCAAGTGCCAGAACGATTTTCTCTTTTATTTTTTCCTTTAAATTTTCATTCATTTGCATATTACTTTTCCTTTTAACTTCATTCCTTCATAGGGCGAAATCTTGCATTTTGACTTGAATTCATCCGATTTTACAACCCATTCTTCTTCTAAATTTACCTCAATTTCGCGCCTGTTTTCAATTCCTAAAATTTTTGCGGGGTTGTAGCACATTTTTTCAACAACTTCATCCAAAGAAAGTACCGAAAGCGCAAGTGGGAAGGCAGTTTCAAGCCCGACAATTCCGTTTGGGGATTTTTCATACGGCCTTAATTTTTCTTCCACAGTATGCGGCGCGTGGTCTGTTGCAATGACATCAATCGTTCCGTCTTTTAAAGCGGCTAAAACCGCCTCCCTGTCATCGTTACTGCCTAGCGGAGGGTTCATTTTATAGACGCCTGTTGATGTTACGTCATTTTTAGTAAATGTAAAATAGTGTGGCGCGGTTTCGCAGGTAACCTTTAAGCCGTGTGCCTTGGCCTTTCTGATGCTATCCAGAGCGTGGGATGTAGATATATGGCAGAAATGCAGCTTTGGCATTTTGCAAAGTCCTTGTTTTGCCTCGTTTTGAACCTCTTCAAATACGTGCAACTGCCATATAACCTCGTTTTTTTCGTCTTCAAGGTGGGAAAGTATTAATTCACCTGACTTTAGGGCTTCTTTGAATACTTTTTTATCTAAAATCGGCATGCCATCGTTTGAAAAAGCAATAGCGCCGGCATTTTTCAGACTTTGAAAATCGTTAAGTTCTGTTGTTACAAGGTTTTTCGTCACTGCTGCAACCGGAAAGACATCAATATCGGGGTTTTTGCTCGTAAATTCCCTTATAAACCTTATCACATCAGGGTTATCGGCAACAGGCCTTGTGTTTGGCATGGCACAAACCGCACCGTAGCCGCCTGCAATCGCAGCAGCCATGCCGCTTTGGAGCGTTTCCTTTTCCGTAAACCCGGGCTCTCTCAGGTGTACGTGCATATCGATAAAAGCGGGCAATTTTACAATTTTACACATTGTACCCCCTGTTTTCACCCAAAAACATTTCCAAAACTGCCATTCGGGCAAAAACGCCGTTATTTGCCTGTTCAAGTATGGTTTTGCCTCTTTTTGAATCCAAAAGGGCTGAAGTGACCTCTATATCGCGGTTTACAGGCCCGGGGTGCATTAAAATAGCATTTTTTGGCAGGTTTTCTTCCGTTATTTGATAATTTTTAATATAGTCTTCAAATTCAATTATATCTTGAATTCTCTCCTTTTGAATTCTTAAAGCCATTACTATATCTGCGTTTTCAAAAGCTTTTTCCATATTTTCGCACCACTCAACATTTTTCACGCTTTCATCCTTGAAATAGCTCGGTGCAACGCATTTTATTTTAATTCCAAACCTGTTTAACAGCTCTATATTTGATTTTGCAACTCTTGAATGTCTTATATCGCCTACTATTGCAAGGTTTAAGCCGTTTAGATTTTTAAATTTTTCTTTAATGGTCACAAAATCAAGCAAGGCTTGGGTCGGGTGGGCGGAAGTGCCTTCCCCTGCGTTAATTAAGGCAATTTTTTTGAAAAATTTACGACCGTTTTTTTGTTCTTCAATCGTCCTTTTTATAAGCCCCTCTTCACTTGTGCGGATTATGCAGGCATCAAACCCAATGGCAGCAAGGTTATTCACTGTGTCAAAAAAATCTTCCCCTTTTGATAGAGAAGATTTAGAAGTTTCAAAATTGTAAACGCTTGCGCCAAGCTTGTTTAGAGCCATTTCGAACGAAAAATAAGTGCGGGTCGAATTTTCAAAGAAAATCATTGCCGCGTGTTTCCCCGCTAATGACAAGGGTTTTGCACCTCTATCCATATTTTTAATCTCTAAAGCCCGCTCTGCAATGGCTGAAATCTCTTCTGTAGAGAGGCTTTTGATGTCTATTAAATGTTCTAATTTAGCGGCTGCGCACATATTAAATTCCTTCTTTTACGCTCCAACTCTGCTTCCCGGCTTCACAACAGGGATATTTTCCTTGCACAGAGGGCAATTCGCCGGTTCATATACAACAGGGTCAATCTTTAAAAGTGAATTAATTTTTAACTTATCATCGAGCTTTCCCTGCGTCCTGTCTACAATACAGCCTACTCCAACAATTTCCGGTTCAAATTCTTTAATGGCATCAATGGTCTCAAAGATAGTCCTGGCGGTAGTTATGACGTCTTCAATGATTACGACTCTTTCACCTTTTTTAAGCGTATAACCGCGTCTCAATTGCATTGTGCCGTCTTTTCTTTCAACAAAAAGATTACGTTTTTTGGCCTGTTTTGCAACTTCATAGCCGAAAATTACAGCGCCGATTGCGGGGGCAATAATTGTGTCAAATTCAAGCCCTGAAAGCTTTTTGGCGAGTGCAAATCCGATTTTTTCAACTAAATCAGGGTATTGGTACAATTTTGCACATTGAAAATAGGTGTCTGAATGCAGACCTGAGGTCAGGCAGAAATGCCCGTGCAGCAAGCCGTCTGCCTCTATTAACAATTTTTTTACATCTATAATTTCTGTCATTTTCTAAGTTCCTCTTTTAAATTATTAAAATCTTTAAAGCCCTGTTTTTCAATAAATTCAGCTAATTCCAGGATAAGCCTTTCTGAAATATCAGGTGTAGTGAAGTTTTCAGTCCCAATCTGAACTGCATCTGCGCCAACAGCCACAAATTCAAGCACGTCTTGAAGGCAGGATATGCCGCCAAGACCTATTATAGGAAGGTTTACAGCCTCTTTAATTCTTTTTACCATAGAAAGCGCCACGGGTTTTACGCATTTTCCGCTCAAACCCCCTTGCACAAAGCTTTTTGAAACTTTTGTGCCGTTGAAATTCAATTCTACACCAAGTCCTTTTAAGGTGTTAATTGCGCTAATGCAGTCTGCACCTGCGTTTTGAACGGCAAAGGCTAATTTTTCGATTTCCGTTACATTTGGGGTTAATTTTACGATTAAAAAACCGTCATAGGCTTCTCTAATTCTTGAAATAAGCTCATAGAGGTATTTTTCGTCTGTTCCAAATTCTAAACAGCCTGATTTCACGTTCGGGCAGGAAACATTAACCTCGATTGCCTTGATATTATTGGCTTTTGAGATTTCACCAAGCTTAACATAGTCTTCAACACTGCTTCCTGCGATGTTTAAAACAAAATTTATCCCTTTTTCTCTTAATTTTGGGAGTTTTTCTTTAATAAATTTTTGAATTCCGACATTTTCAAGCCCTATGCGGTTTATCATCCCAGCTGTGCATTCAAATATACGTTTTCCTTCGTTTCCGGGCCTTTCTTCAAGCGTAACCCCTTTTGTTACAATGGCTCCAAGGTTTTTAACATTTAAAAATGCATCAAACTCATCAACGTAGCCGAATGTCCCTGATGCAGTCATAATAGGGTTTTGAAGCTTAAATTTGCCAAAATCCACACATAAGGATGATTGTAAATCTATTCCCATATAACCTCCGAACCGGCGAAAACAGGTCCATCCGCGCAAACTGAGGCGTTTTTCACAAGTCTCGCCCCATTTTCCATATCTTTTACCTTAATCACACACCCTCTGCACACCCCAATTCCGCATGCCATAACCTTTTCCATTGCAACTTCAGCCCTAAGTCCGTTTTTTTCAGCAAGCTTGCAAACAAGCTCCAGCACGATTTTTGGGCCACAAGAATAAATTATATCGGGTTTAAATTCATCCAAAAGATTTTGGATATTATCAAGAACACTTCCGCCTATAACTGTTCTGTCAGAACCTTTTACGGCTTCTTCTTCGTCTTTAAAGCCTGAAATCAGAAAGTTTTCAGTGTCGCGCTCTGTTAAAACCTTTTTAAGATAGAGCATTGGGGCAATTCCTATGCCTGCACCGATTAAAAGAGCCTTTTGGAGCGCCTTTTGAGGAGCTCTTTTTCCGGCTTCAGGCAGGGTGAAGCAATTCCCAAGTGGAGCCAAATAGTCAATGCTATCACCTTTTTTCAGGGATTTTAGGTATTTTGTGCCTTCGCCTTTAAGTTTGAAAAGTACGGTGATGATACCGTTTTCGCTGCTGTGTGCCTCAAAATCCGCGACGCTGAAGGGGCGGCGCAGTGTCTTGTTTGGAATTAAAATTGAGACAAACTGTCCGGGGTAGATTTCCTTTAAAGAAGTTGAAAACTGCAGTTTCACTGTGTCTTTTGCCACGTTTTCAATGTTTAAAACTTTTCCTTTTAAATTTTTCTTCATCTTCTTTTTCTTTTGTCCTGCTCTTGCTTTTGCCCTTGTTTTTAAAATCTTTCGCCCTTAAAACCTTTGCTTTCAACCATTTTTGCCTCAAGGCCCCTGTATAACTGTTTTTTGTGCTTTTTCTTTTCCCTATAAAAAAAGAAAGGCAAAAACGCCTTTCTTTAATTTTTATATGTTAAAAAAATTTCTAAAAATTTCCTTTTCATAATTTACATTCTACTTTAAACAAAATATTCACATAGCTAATTATTAACAAATATTAAGAATTTTAATCGAAAACTGCCCAACACAGAAAATTATGGCAATAAAAAATTTGTTGAAGTATTATTATATATACCTCTTTAAAATTCAGGGGTTGTTGTTAGGAAAAAATTTGTTTTAGAAAGAAAAAAATGGGTGTTAATTTTAATCCGTCCGTTTCGATGAAACCCGTGTCTCGTGTGGATTTAAAGAAAACAGACAATAATGAAAGAAAAAATTCAATTCAGCAAAATGAAGATTTGACGGAAACAAAAGTTTTTGTTCAAAAACCTGAAAATTCAACGGCATTGGTTGTTTTGAGTCCCGAAATGTTGACTGCGGCAGAGCTCATTACAAGGGCAAATATTATAATGGCTCAGGAATACGGCACTCCGGCTGAAGTTGCAGATTCTATGGATGTGGCAGAGCTGTTTTTAAACAAGGCGCTAAGGCTTGAAAGCTTTGTAAATTCAAAGGCGGAAAAGCTTATGACACTATATGAAGAAGGCGAACTCGGCTCTTTAGGCGTAGGTGTCGAAAGAGAAATTCTTGCAAAAGAAGACGGGACCGAAGAGATGCTTGAATATGCCCCAAATGGCGATGTTATAAGGAAAAGCACCTTTAAGGACGGCGTTTTGCAGAGGGTGGAAGAATTTAGACCGGATGATAAGAAAAATATTTTGATTTTACAAGAGGGCAAACCCGCAGAATACTTTGAAGGCCTTGAAGAAACAGATGAAGGCCGGACAATGGAGAGGTATTTCACTTTTAATGATGGTGAAAAATCTATGTATTTTGAAAATTACGGCGAATTTTCAGACGGAAGTTCAAACGCTTCAAGGTGGATATGGTTTCAGGACGGCAAAATGTGCGCGTATTATGAAGATATGGAAAATTCTGCAGACGGAAACAGCACAATAGGCCTGCATTTAAGGTATGATGACACGGGCGAACTATATGAATATGTCCGCAACATTAAAAACGGCATACCGCAGGGAAGACACCTGATTTTAGAAGACGGAAAATGGGTAAATAAGAAAAGCAGGTAAGAAAAGCTGGTGCGGCAATTTTAAGAGCCGTAATTTTAATAATTATGCTTTAGAATCTTTTAAGCGGTTTTTGTTTTAAAACACGTTAAAATTCAAACGGGACATGGGCTTTACAAATATTTTGTTCCTGTTACAATTGAAGCATAGATAATATAATCAAGGAAAAATGTCCATAGGGGGCATTTTTTAATAGGCACAAAAATCAGTTAAGTAATTTAGGCTATTTCCCTAATAAAGACAAGGAGAAACAATGGGAATTAAAGGTAAAAACGACAGAATGGTTGTTCTTGCATGTGAAGATTGCAAGGAAAGAAACTATACGACAACAAAGAACAAAAAAACAAACAAAGACAGAATGGAAATGAAAAAACACTGTCCAAGATGCAACAGACACACCGTGCATAAGGAAACTAAGTAGTTTCATTCTGTAATCCAGTTATATTACGCTTTTTGCGTCCTTAGTTCAGTTGGTAGAACGTCGGTCTCCAAAACCGGATGTCGAGGGTTCGAGTCCTTCAGGGCGCGAATTGTGTAAAAACCTCATAAACTTTATAAAGGAAGACAAATGGCAAATTCCAATACAAAAATTAAAAAAGATGAAAAAGCCACAATGGTGGACGGTTTTAAGAATTATTTCAAAGGCGTAAAGGCTGAATGGGGCAAGGTGACCTGGCCTGAAAAACACCAAATAATCGTTGAAACCGGCATTGTGTTGTTTGTGGTTATTGCTTTTACTGTCATTGTTTACTTAATGGACATAATTTTTAAAGGTTTGCTCGGATTAATTCCCCTAAGGTAAATAAAAGGATTGAATAGATGAAAGATAACGAAATGTTTGATGAAAAAGATAATTTAACCCCTGAAATTGAGGATGTTGAAATCAGCAAAAAAGAAGAAAAGCCTGATTTTAAGTCTAATAAAGAACCTAAAAAAAGGTGGTATGTGGTTCATACATATTCAGGGCACGAAAACAAGGTAAAAGTAAACCTTGAAAAACGTGTTGAATATATGAACATGGGCGAAAAGATTTTCAGAATTGAAGTTCCCCAAAAGACTATCACTCAGGTTAAAGGCGGGAAAAAATCCGAAAAAGAAGAAAAAATATTCCCCGGATATGTTTTGGTGGAAATGATTATGGACGATGATTCCTGGTATGTTGTCCGCCACACTGCAGGGGTTACAAAGTTTGTAGGGTCTTCTAAAAAGCCGATTCCTGCAAAAGACTCTGAAATCAAGAAAATTATCCACAGAGGCCAAGCTTCAGCTCCTAAAATCGAGCTTGACGTTAAAGTGGGCGATAAGGTTAGAATTATTTCTGGTCCGTTTGCCGAATTTATCGGGGATATTACAGAAGTTTATCCTGATAAATCAAAACTTAGAGCTATGGTTTCCATATTCGGGCGTGAAACCCCTGTGGAATTAGAATATAAGCAAATACAAAAGGTTTAATTGTTGACGATGACAAAGGCAGAAAAATTTCTGTATGTTGCCTAAAAATCAGATACAATAGCAAAAACAAAGAACAATAAAAAATAAAAAATGTGGAAGGGCGTTTTGTATCAGCCATAAAAAATACAAAGGTGCGCCCGTCTGACCACGAAAGGAGAAAAACAATCATGGCACCAAACAACAAGAAAGTAACCGGTAAAATCAAGCTTCAAATTGAAGCCGGAAAAGCTAATCCGTCGCCTCCGGTTGGTCCTGCTTTAGGGCAAAAAGGCGTAAACATTATGGATTTTTGTAAACAATTCAATGAAAGAACCCAATCTCAAGCAGGGTATATCATTCCTGTAGTTATTGATGTTTATGAAGACAGAAGCTTTACATTTGTTACAAAATCACCGCCGGCTGCAGTTTTAATTAAAAAAGCGCTAAACCTTCCAAAAGGTTCTGCTGCACCGAATAAAACAAAAGTGGCACAAATTACAAAAGCGCAATTAGAAGAAATTGCAAAAACAAAAATGGAAGATTTAAACGCAACTTCAATGGAAGCTGCCGTTGAAATGATTAAAGGTACAGCAAGAGCAATGGGCGTTACTGTTGCTGAATAGTTAAAGTTGGGAGGCAGATTGCCTTAAAATGCGTCGTAAAAGGCGTGAAAACGGGCAAAAAAGCTGCCGTTACTACCACGAAAGGAGAAAAAATGTCAAAATTAACTAAAAAACAAACTAAAATAAAAGAAATGCTTGAAGGCTTTGAACAACCGGCAACAGCCGCAAGTGCAATTGAAATGCTTCAAAAGATTTCATCTGAAACTGCAAAGTTTGATGAAACCGTTGAATGCCATATGAGATTAGGTATCGATGTTAAACATGCCGATCAGCAAATCAGATCAACCACCGTTCTTCCGGCAGGTCTTGGTAAAACGGTTCGTGTATGCGTTATTGCAAAGGCTGATAAAGCAGCTGATGCGAAAGCTGCAGGGGCTGATGAAGCAGGTGCTGAAGATATCATCGATAAAATCGCAGGCGGCTGGTTTGAATTTGATACATTGATTGCAACGCCTGATATGATGGCTCCTTTGGGTAAATTGGGCCGTGTATTGGGTCCTAAAGGCTTGATGCCAAACCCGAAAACAGGAACCGTTACAACCGATGTTGCAAAAGCTGTTAAAGATGCTAAAGCAGGTAAGGTTGAATTCAGAGCAGACAAACAAGGTATGGTTCACGTGCCGATTGGTAAGATTAAATTCACAAAAGAAGATTTAATCAAAAACTTTGCAACACTGGCTGATGCTATTATCAAGGCAAAACCTTCTGCTGCAAAAGGTACATACATTAAATCCGCTTATCTTACAACCACAATGGGCCCCGGAATTAAACTTGATTCCAAAAACCTTGCTTCTGAAATTAAAGAATATGTAGGATAGTTTAAGGACAATTTGTAGTTGAACAACAGTGAAACCACAAATTCAATATTTACAAGCATAGAGCGGAAGAAGAAAACCTTGCGCTCTATGCTTTTTAAAATTTTTGACTGGATTTATACTAAATTTTGCTGGGGGGTTTTGCAAAATCTTGAAAGGCGCTTTGTGAAATTCCTTTTTGTTGGGGGAATAAACACGCTTTTTGGGTATTCAATGTATGCCCTTTTTGTAACACTTTCTTTTGAACCCTCAACTGCGCTTTTAATTTCATACATTTTAGGTGTTTTTTGGAATTTTAAAACAACGGGTTCGATTGTCTTTAAAAACAAAGATAACAGGCTTATTTTTAAGTTTTTCCTCTCTTATGTATTCACGTTTTCTGTGAACAATTTTTTCCTCAATTTCTTAATGAACAATCTGCATTTGAATAAATATCTTGCACAGCTTATTTTGGTGCTTCCAATGGCGGTTGTCTCATTTACAATCTTCAAAACATTTATTTTTGTGGAGAAAAAGTAGGCGCTTGGCGTTTGCTTTTGCGGATATTTTTTGGGTGTAAGCTTTCGGTCGTTAAAACTATACCCTGATTTTTACAATAAACGGTATGAAGCCAAAAAGCCTATATTTTACGGTGTTTTTTGAATAATAGATTTTTAATATTGTGATATTGAAAAGTTTTATATATTCTTTTTTGTTGTCCTTGCGCTTTTCTAGCGGCAGATTAATGCTTTTTGCATAGTTGTACAATTCATTTTGTGCCCAAGCGAAATCTTTTTTATATTTTTCAACCCCGGCATTTGCCATAAATTCGGGCCTTGTCCTTTTTGAAACGGTAGAATTTTGATTTTTTCTATAGTTATAATAAACCCCGGGGACTGATACCAGGCTTTCCATTTTGTGTAAAATCTTTAAAAGGATTGCCATATCTTCATAATATCTGCCCTCAGGGAATGCTATGCCGGATTCAAGCCAGATTTCTCTGTTATAAATTTTGTTCCAGACGTAATTTTGGCTTGGAATTTCAACGGCGCGTGCAATTTGTTCAATTCCTTCAAAAACCTCTTCTTTTTTGAATTTTTTCTTTGCTGATGAAGAAAATTTCTTTGCCCGCTTGAACCCTGCGCATGCTGAATTACACCCGTTTTGAATTGCTGCAAGATAGAGTTTTTCAAAATATTTTTCATCCACCCAATCATCCGCATCCACAAAACCCAAAAATTCGCCGCCCGCCGCTTTTATTCCAGCATTTCTTGCGGCTGAAACCCCTTTGTTTTCCTGGGTTATGATTTTTACTCTTGAATCCTTTTTTGAAAATTGGTCTAAAATTTCTTTTGAATTATCGGAGGAACCGTCGTCAACGCAGATTATTTCAATGTCTTTGAGGCTTTGGGCGAGAATGCTTTTTATGCATTTTTTTAAAAATTTGGCGCTGTTATAAACAGGGATTATTATCGAAACTTTTGGTGTGTTTGCGTTTTGTGTCATTTTTAAACGGTATCCTTTGTTAAAAATTTAATCCGATAATTTAAAAAATTGTTCTTATAAAATATTGATATTAAAGGATTTTAGTCTATAAAATACTACCCCATAGTTTTAAATTTGTCAATGTGTCTTCTACAATTATAAAAATGGGCAAAAGAGCGTTTAAATATGATAAAATTTTGACACGAAAATTTGGCAAAAGAGTCGCCCTTTTGCGCAAAAATGCGGATTTTACCCAAGATGAACTTGCCTTTAAAGCAAATATCTCTTCAAGCTATTTAAGCGCAATCGAGCGCGGAATGACAGACACAACGATTTCAACCGCAAAAAGGCTCTCAAAAGCTCTGAATATAAACCTTTCTGAACTTTTTACGTTTGAATAATTTATTGCAGTTATCTTTTTGGTGTTTTATCTTTTAAGTTTAAACACCGTAATTTCAAGCCCTTCTTTAATTTCAGGGTTTTTAATTGTTTTAATATAATCATAGTTTTGAACAATGAACGCGGCAATTTTTCTTGCATAATGAAGCCCAAAAACGCCGCCAAGGTTTTCTGTAACATAAATGTTGTTTGTCACAAGGAAATAATCAGGCGGATTTTTTGCTAAATCGGATATGACATTTTTTTCACCAAAAGTATCTATCATATGCGGAATGAGCGCATAATATTTTAAATCAGCCTTTCTTCCCGTTAAATAATTAAAAACAAGCCCTTCTTCGGATGCAAGGAAGGTTTTATCTTTCGGGATTTCTTCGTTTATAAATTTTACAGTTTCGTTTATGGTTTGAATATATTTTGAAGAACCGTAAAAAGCTCCTTTTTGCGCATCCAGTTTATATATCATCTGTGCTGAATTTGAAACATAGGCAAAGATGAAATATAGAGGGTATATGATGAAAAATAGAAGCAGAGCGTTTTTAGCATTTTTCTTTTCAAAAATTGCGGGAAAATATTTTGGAATTAATTCAAGAAGAAGGTATGCAAAGGCAGCCCACCAGACAACGAGCATAAAATTTCCGACACAGCCTGCATAAACAAGGGCAAAGCTTCTAAATGAGATTAAAAACGCGCAAATTGTGATTAAAAAATAGAATTTCTCGCTGCTTTTGAACTCTATTCCTTTAAGGCCTTTGTTTTTTATAATTTTTGAAATAAAAATGGAAATTGCAGAAATTGTAACGACATAAGGCACCCAAACAAGGTCTGCATAAAGCTCGGAAGCAGTATATTGTTTTATTGCAATCCATTTTATGATTGTGAAATATCCAAAGCAAAAAAGAACAAGGCCAAGCCCTGCTTTTGAAAAGACGGTTTTTAATTTTGAAATAAAAAATGCTGAAAGCGCCGTATATAAAGATAAGATTGATGTTATAACAATAAATTTTAAAAAAGACAGGCCTGCTGCCTTTAAAACCCAGGGGCTAAAGCTTTGGGGCATTGTGCTTTTGTTAAATTTTATAACAGAATGCGCCTTGGAAAAATCTGCAAGAAATTTTATTTCATTTTGAAGGTCTAAAAACGTTCCGCCTGTGGCTAAATAAATTAAAATGCTTATAATTAAAGGAGCAAAAAGGCAAGCCATGCTTATTAAAACAGGTTTTATTGAGGCCCTGAAGCCTTGTTGCAGCGCATATTTTACAAGATAAAACAGAGGAACAAGCGCAAAAAGCACAAAATCAAGCTTAAAAGCAATTGAAAGCCCTATAAAAAGGAAGGATAAATAAAGATATAAGTGTTTTTTGTTTTCTTTATATAAAACGACAGCTAAAAGTGAGACAAGACAGGTTGAAAAGGCGTAGATAAAAGAATAAGAATATGGGAAAAACCAGGAAAATGTTGTGGCGGAAGGATAAACCCTGAATGTTAAAAGCGCCATAACAGATAAAACCGTAATGAATGCGGTTAAAACGGAAGAATGTTTTTTTACCAAAAAATAAACAATAGAAAGGATTAAAAACGAATTTATAATTCCTGCCCAATAAAGCACATTCAAGGAATTTCCAAAGATTAAAAATAAAAGTGCGTTAAATTGATACCCCAAAGGCGGATAGAGGTTTGTAATGTCGCGATATAGGATTTTCCCGTCTAAAAGTGCCTCAGGGATTATCATTTCCCTAAAACAATCATAGATTATATGTCCCCATTTTCCCCAGGTTAAAGCCGTGCAAAGTGCAAAAACAAACACCAAAACCAGGGGTAAAATTATATTTTTATATTTACTTAAAACCTCTTTCATTCAATTTTCCTTTTATTTCCCGTAAATGCGCTCAATTGTTCTAATGTCTCTTCTTGTGGGGCGGGTGTTGTACATATCGGTGCTTGGGTACATAACATCACTTTTGTTTTTGCTGTGCCCGCTAATTCCGAGCGCGTGGCCTATTTCATGGCAAAGTGTTCCGTATATTTCATTATCCGAGAGACGTTTTCCTGTTGGGTCAAAATATGTAAGATATATTTTTGCATCATATATTCTCGTCGGCTCTTTTGCATATCCCCGCATACTGGTCAGCCCCACGGCATTTTCTGCTGGCCCGTGTTTTCTTGGGTCGTCAAAAACAACTGATATATGGGCTTCTTCGGGGTTGTTTACAAATTTAAAACTTATTGTGGGGTAAAGTGCTGTCTGCCAGGTGTTAAAAGCATTTCTAAGGTTGAAATTGTTGTCGCTGTGCTCTATCCAAACGTTTATTGGCATTCTGCCCCAATGAAGGGGGGTTTTGATTTCGTTAAAATAATCCGGAGAATCTGATGTTTCAAGCACTGTTTTTTGCCGCAAGACGTTTTGTGCTGCAGTGTTGAGGGTAACCGCGTGGCTTAAATATTCTGAATTTTGTAAATTTTTGATGATATAGTTTGTATGGAATATTGCAGATGCATAATTTTTGTTTTCAAAGTATGAAAGAGCAATGTAATAATGAATTTCAGGGTTATTTCTGTCATTAATTAATTCTCTTTTATAACAAGAAATTGCGCGGTCAAATGCGGAATTTTTCAGTAATTCAACGCAATGAAGGGCAAGCTTTGGCGCAGGCGGCCGCTTTTTTGGAGCATTATTTCCGGTGTTAAAACCAAAATTCACAAACTCTGCCGTTGTAAAAAATTTCCAGGCCAAAAAGGCAATAAAGGCGTAAAGTAATAATTTTTTCATACATTAAATTATATTCTTTTTTTGCGCTCTGCACAAATATATTAAAAATCCTTGTTTGAATTTTACATGAGTAGTATAATGGTATAGCCGAAGGATTAAGAACTTTTGTTTTTGCGTGCGCGCAAAGGCCCTAAAAAGGCCCCAAAAAACTTAAAAAGGCGGCCTAAAAGATTTTAAAAATTAGAGACGAAACGGAAGGACATATATGAAAACAATGGAAAACCTGCTATCAGAAAGAATTTTATCCACACCGCCTTCTTTTGTAAGAAGCATTTTAAAAACGGCGATGGACCCTGAAATCATCTCTTTTGCAGGCGGCCTTCCAAACCCTGTTTCTTTCCCGCAGGAAGAGCTTTTAAAATCTATGGATAGCATCGTAAAAACCTTTGGCAGCACAGTTTTTCAATACTCTATAACGGCAGGAATTGTTGAGCTTAGAAAATATATTGCAGAACGTTACAATAAAAAATTCGGCCTGAATTACACTGAAGAAAATGTTTTAATTACAACCGGTTCCCAACAGGCACTCGATTTAATTTCAAAAGCTTTGTTGGATAAAAATGACGGTATTATTTTAGAAAAGCCGAGCTATCTTGGCGCAATTCAAGTGTTTTCACAATATCAGCCAAAATTTTATACTGTTGATTTAGCTGAAAACGGTTTGAACACAGCACAGCTAAAAGATGTTCTTAAAAACGACATTAAAATGATGTATGCAATTCCCGAGTTTCAAAACCCGACAGGGCTCACATATTCAGCTGAAAACAGGGAAGAAATTTTTGAAATCATAAAAGATAAAGACATTGTTTTAATTGAAGATGACCCGTACGGTGAACTTCGCTTTGAAGG
>CANSKM010000001.1 GCA_947647475.1 uncultured bacterium | reverse complement strand
CAGGAAAATCAGGTAGTGCAGCTGCTGTTTCAAATTCTTATAGTAGTGGTAGTGGGGGTAATGGTGGTACTAGTGTGGGTTATAAAAGCTACACTAGTACAATTTTTGGGACCAATAATTGCCTTGGAGGTGTTTATAGTGGGAGTACGAATACAGCTACTTCTGGTAAACCAGGTGCCATAAAACTCTGGTATTCAATACCTGTAACACAAAACGCTCTCAAATGCACCTACAACATGCCAGCAAACGGCGGTGGCGGTGGCGGTGCTGCACAGATAACCGTGGGGGAAATTGATGTAACCCCCGGTGAAACATTGTATTTCGAAGTTGGTGCAGGAGGCGGAAGCCAGGCAACTGCAGGAAAGAACGGTAACGCAGGAAAAGCTACATATATTAGACGTGGTTCATCCACTGGAACAATAATTGCAACAGCATTGGGCGGAAATGCAGGGCAGTATTCTTCAGATGCTAATGTTGAATCCTCCGGTGGTGCAAGACTTGCAACAAGAGTGTTCATTATGATAAATAACGTTGCAAACAATGCAGGAAATTGGCTAAATAGGACATTCACAGGAGGATATGGCGGCTCTAACGGAAACTTAGCTTCTGCCCTTACAAACAAAGGGTTTGGCGGTGCAGGAGGAAACATTCAAAATATGAAAGGTGAAACTGTTCAAGGAGGAAGCGGGGGTAATTCAATTAAAAACGGAACTTCTCCAAATGTTGAAAGCTATGGCGCAGGCGGAGGAGGCGGAGCAGGCGCACAAACTGCAGGAGATACCTTTGGTATGGGAGCTGCAGGAACAAGCGGATATATATACATTGAATACGGCGGCTCCAACGGCGGCGGCGGAACTTCTGGTGAATATATATCAAAAACAATATACAACATTAAAGCAGGAACTGAAATTGAAGTTACTGTCGGAGATGGCGGAAAAACAGGAACTAAGCCTGACGGAACAACATACGACGGTAAAGGCGGAGATTCAAAGTTTGGAAGCTATGTAACAGCACGCGGTGGTCTAAAAGGTCAAAGCGGACTTGTTAAAGATGAGCATGGCGGAATAACAATGCTTCCCGATAATTATGCAAATTATTCTTCTGATGAAGGGGCGCCTGTCCACGGACACCCGGGGAATGAACTTGCAGGAGGTATCGGTGGGTATATGGAATATATTTATCAAAATATTGATAATACCTATGCAACCTTTGTTAAATCAAGAGACGGTACAATAGCAGGACCAATCCTTGGAGGATGCGGGGGTAATATGAGTGCTGCGGGAAATTGTAACGCGGCGGCAAGCGGTGCCCAAGGAAAAATCGGTGTCTTTGGCGGAGGCGGAGGAGGCGGTGCCGTGGTTGACGGGGTTGGAGGCCTTGGAGGCTATGGCGGCAAGGGGGTTGTGATAATCGAATACAAGAGCACGGCGATGTAATTCATATGATTGGGCGGGGCCTTTTGGCCCCTGACATCGACGAACATAAAATATTTAAGATAAAACAACGTTTTTGGGGCAAGCAGCCATTCTGTAACCGGCTCTGCCCCTTTTTTTGATTGCGTAAGCCAGGGCGTAATCTTTTTCTTGCGAACAGCAAGCAAAAGATGTAGCTATTGATGACCGCCGTTCGCAATCTTTGATTGCACAGGCGGGTGGCGGATTTTGCGGGACGTGGCAGCGCTAGCGAACGTCCTTTGTGAGGGCTTTGTTGAAAAGGCCGAACACGCAATAATCCAAGACCTTAATCCTTCTGCAAGGCTCTTATTTCATTTTGTAATTTATTCAATTTTTTTTCAAGTGAATCATCAGAAATTTTCCCCAAAGTGTTACCGTTTAGTAATATTTCTTCAAGCGTTTTATTTAGCGTGTCGTTTATCGCCTTTTTGTTTTTATAGCCAAAATCCTCATGCACAAGGAAATTCAGCTGGCTTGCGCCGATACAGCGGGATTTTTCAATTAAATCTTCGTCGCATTCAATAAAATAATCGTCCAAAAGCACTTCAAGGTTTGCAGGGAGCGTGTTTGTGAGCTTTGTAAATTTCAGCTGATTTTCTTTATTCAAAAGCATGAAGGCAAATTCGCGCGCTAAGCCCTTGTTTTTAGCGTTTTTTGGAATTACAAAATTCATCAAACCCACATCATACTTGCCATCAGGGGATGTCAGCTGGCTTGAAATTTCAGAATTTTTGTAAATATCGGGCGCATTTTCCTTTATCATTTTAATAAAATTTGACCCTGCCACAATGAACACGGCGTTTTTTGCCATATACTGTTCAATCACTTCCCTATGGTTCAAGGTGAGCGTGTCTTTTGGGAGGTAGCCTTTTTTGTACATATCGTCAAACATATATATAACGTGGTTTAGCGCCTTGGTTTCTTCTTCGCTTTCAAACTTTGAAATGTCATATTTATTTAAAATCTTTGCAAAAGTGTCGTTTTCATTGAGGTTCATCACGATTGCAGGCTTATCCGTGCAGTTTTTAATTTCACCTGAAATGCCGTAAACATCCTCATAGCTTGTAATTACAGGGTAGCCGTGTTCAAAGCATTTGTCTAAAACGGCAGCGTTATAAACAGTTACGGGGCTCGTGGCATAAAAAGGCAGTGCGAAAATGTTTCCTTCATAACGAAGCTTGTTTATAAGCTCCGGGTGCAGGTTTTCAGTTTCATCTTCCGTGAAATATTCTAAAATCCCCTTTTGGGCAAGGAGAGAAGAAAAATCCGGATTAAGGTTTATTAAATCGGGCGGGTTGCCTGAAAGCACGGCCGCAAGCGTTCTTTTTTGGGCCTCTGCAATCGGAATATCCACCCAAACAACCTCAACATCAGGGTGCGCCGCCTTAAAGGCTTCAATATTTTCATCCATAAAATGCCCTGCAGGGGCTTTCAGTTGAATGGTCCAGAGAGTAAATTTTTGTTTTTTTGGCTGTTTTTTAAAGAATGTAAATTTAAACTTTGGCGCTTCAAAACTGGTTGATTTTTGCTTTGGCTCTTTGGATATCGGTTTTTTGAATTCGGGAAACTTGAATTCGGGAAACTTGAATTCGGGCATTTTGAATTCAATTTTGGAGAATTTTGGCAATTTTGGCAGCTCAAAACGGGGTTTGGGTTGTTTTTGCTGCCCCGAATTTTGTGAGGCCGGAACACCGTCCACAACACAGCCGCCGGGCAAAATCCCCTGCATTGCCTGAATTTCGCAGTCTCTTGCCTTTGCGGTTTTAATCATATCGTTTATGGCGAGCATGGCGCCTTCTTTGTAAATAAAATATCCGCCCGCCAAAACCGCGCAAACAAGGAGGATTAAACTCAATAATACTAAAAATTTCTTCATGATAAAATTATACAATGAATTTATTTGACTCTTTGGAAGAAAATAACAAGCAAACCCCTCTGGCAGCGCTTTTGAGGCCAAAAAATCTTGATGAATTTTTGGGCCAGACAAACGTAATAAATGAAAATTCGCCGATAAATAATTTATTGAAGGCAAAAAGGCTATTTTCATTGATACTTTGGGGTCCTCCGGGGTGTGGAAAGACTACTCTTGCAAGGCTTATAGCGAATTATCATAATGCAAATTTTTTGGAGCTTTCTGCCGTAACTTCAGGCGTAAAAGACGTTAAGGATGCCGTTTTAAACGCTAAAGAAAATTTAAGAAACGGTGTAAAAACAATTCTTTTCATTGATGAAATCCACAGATACTCTAAAACCCAGCAGGATGCGCTTTTGCCGCATATTGAAAACGGAACTTTTCATATGATAGGTTCCACAACAGAAAACCCCTCTTTTCAGGTGGTGCCGGCGCTTTTAAGCCGTGCACAGGTTATAATGTTAAATAGGATTGATGAAAACAGTATTCAAAAAATCGTTGAAAAAGGGTTTAATTATCTTAAAGAAAATTATGCTAAAATGCCCGTTGAAGTTGAAGAAGAGGCCATAAATGCAATTGTAAATTTATCCGCAGGGGATGCAAGATATGCACTGAACACGGTTGAAAACTCTTTCTTTGCAGCTTATGGAGACGGCAAAAACCCAAACGCCAAAGTGGATAAGAAAATTGTAGAAGACCTGCTTCAAAAAAACACTGCAAGATATGACAGACAGGGGCATTACGATTGCCTTTCAGCGTATCAAAAATCTATGAGAGGCTCTGACCCTGATGCTGCAATATATTACCTTGCAAAGATGCTCGCAAACGGCGAAGACCCGCGGGTTATAGCAAGAAGGTTAATTGTTTGCGCATCTGAAGATGTCGGAAATGCAGATTTCAGAGCGTTTTTAATCGCGGAAGCCGCCTTAAAAGCAGTTGAAACCTTAGGGATGCCCGAATGCAGGATTGCCCTTGCACAGGCAACCGAATTTGTTGCAAGGACTAAAAAATCCAACAGGGCAATTATGGCAATTGATGAAGCCATGGCTGATATTCAATCAGGACTTGATTTCCCACCCCCGATGCATTTAAGGGATGCACATTATAAGGATGCAAAAAAATACGGCTTTGGCGAAGGGTATGTTTATTCGCACAATAATCCCGAATATAAACAACAGTTTATGCCCGATGAGCTAAAAGATAAAAAATATTTCCATTAATTTACATTTTGTTGTATAATTATGGAACGTTAGGAGAGAATTTTCATTGAAATTGTAACAATTTGTTTACAAAACTTCATGAAAATAGCAATAAATAAAATTCATACGCCTTTACATGGGTGTGTGAAAGGAAGAAGATTATGTCATCTGTAAATGCAATTAACTCAAATGTTAGTTTCGGACGCGCAAAAGCAGCTTCAAAAAAAGCTGAAAGAGCTGATGTTCAACAGCCAAAGCCAAAATTCAGCGAGCTTGGCAACAGAACAATGTCTGAAAAATATGGTGATGTTAACATAAATACAAATACTGCAGGAATAGTTTTAGGCGACTATATTTTAGACCACGCCATTGAATTTGCATCAACCGCACTTTTATTCTTAGGTGCTCTTTCAACAGGCAAAGCTCTTACAAACAAAACTTCAGGCCAGTTTGTTGATGCTTTCAAAAACGCCACAGGAACAAAGGTTCTGGAAGTTGGTAAAAAATATATCGGCCAAATTGCAGGCAATGTTAACGAAATGAAGCTTTCAAATCCTTTAAAAGTAGGTAAGGCAGTTGATGCTCTGAAAGATGTCGGCAGAACCGTTGCAGGTAAAGCAGAACCTGTTGAAATTATGGAAGGTTCCGTAATTGATAAACTTGCAAACAAACTCGGTAATTTAAACGCAGACAGAGTTTTAGGCAAAAATGCAAAAGCAGCTGAAAAAACAGGAAATGCTGTAGATTATCAGGTTCTTGAAGAAAACGCAGCAAAAATCGGCCAAGAAACTACGGAAGCAGTTAAAACATTCTTTGCAAAACGCGGCATCGAAAGAGGTGCAGACCTCGTAGACGGTGGCATTGCACTTACTGGCGCAGGCGTTGCAGCAGGCGTTGGTAACGGTTTTGTTGATAAATTAACAGACTTAAACGATGCTAATGTTGCACAAAAAGCAGAAAATGCAGAACAACAGCACAGAGCAGAACAAATAAGAGAGCTCGTTAAATTCGCTTACGATGCAATCTAATTTGGCGGTGAGGTTTTGATGATTACTCCAATTCAGCTGAATAGTTCAAACAAGCTAAACGTTGAAAGAATAAGGGTTCCAAGAAGGTTAAACTTCAAAGGCCAAACCCAGGCAGAACCCAAAACGGAGCAATTGCAAAAGCCGCAAAACCAAGACAAATTTGTGAAACAAACCGTAAAATAAGCTAAGTGCAACAAAAAAGAAAACATATTAAAAAAGCATAATTTATAATAAATAAAGAAAAACATTTTAGATGAGAGGCTCTTTGAGAATTCAGGAGCCTTTTAACTTATCTATTTTGCCATTCCGCGAAAAAGCTTTGTCATCTTCAAAAGCGAAGTATACGTCGTTAAAATTACAAGTTTTTCATTAAACTGCATCTTATCAACAGCATCCTCCAAAGAACGCTTTATGTTTGAATCTATTAAAATTGAGCCCGTGTCGCACCCTGCATATTTAAGGCGAAGCGCCATATCGTCCGCACGCGAACCTGTTAAATAAAAATTGCCTCTGAAATCTTTCAAGCTTTCAAAATCAGAATCCCAAAGCCAGCTTACATCCCTGCCGTCAGCGTAATTGTCGTTTATTGAAATTAAAATGCTTGTGTTTTCGATGTTTTTAAGCCCGCGCAAAACTTCGCTTGCCCCGACAGGGTTTTTAATTAAATAAACAGTTGCAGGCCGTCCTTTTAAATATACAACTTCGTTTCTGCCAAATGCCGGAGTATAATTTTCAAGCGCCTTATCTATAAATCTTCGCTCTACACCGTTTATAAGGGCGCAAGATATCGCCCCGAGCGCATTATAGGCATTATAAAGACCTGTCAGGTTCACTTTAAAGGTGTAGGGTTTTTCTTTGTATGTAATATAAAGGTAAAAATGATCAGGGAAAACCTTCACATCCGCCTTTATATCCGGCTCCGGCCGCTTGTTTCCGCAAGCACAATACCATTTTCCGAGTTGCGAATAAAACCTTTTTCGATATTGCAAAGGCAGAGTACATTTTGAACAGTAAACAGTTTCTGCGGGGCTTTTTGAAACCTTATCATACCCTGCAAAAGTTATGTTTTCAATGCCGTAATAAATCTTTTTTCTAATTCTGCCATCTGCAAGTTTATGGTCAATATCCGCTAAAGTCGGGTCATCTGCGTTTAAAATGAGCGTAATATCTTCATTCAGCTCTATTCCTTTTTGAATTTTTTTCTTTGTAATATCAAGTTCGCCATATCTGTCCAATTGGTCCCTGAAAAGGTTTGTCACCAAAAGATAATCGAACTTCATCTCATCAAACAAAGGGGCAAGATATGCTTCATCACATTCTATAACATAATTATCCACCCTTTGAACAGGGTTATCCTTTAAAATTTTATAAAGCCCCAAGGCAACGGCCGTTGCAATGCCGTTTGGCATATTTGCGCCAAGCTCGTTATGAATAACGGAATGTTCCGCTTCTTTTAAAATTTGGGCCAAAATTCCCGCTGTGGTTGTTTTGCCGTTTGTCCCCGTGATTGCAAAACGGTCTGAAATTGCGTAATCTTGCGCATCAGAGAGAAAACCTTTATAGTTTTTCCTTAAAATTTTCCCTGGAAAACTTGTCCCTTCAAAGTGAAATTTCTTTAGAAGAGAATAAATTCTATTGGTATTTTTCAAAGCTTTGTTAAAATTTGGCACGGTTTTAAAATAATCCACCTTATGTATAGAATAGTCCTTTAATATCAATTATAATACAAAGGATGATAGAATTTGGCTACATTTTAATAATTATATTCGAGCTTATAATTACAAGCTTAATTGTTTTTGGGCTAATTTACCTTGAAAACAAGGTGAGAAGCTGCCTTGAAGCCATAAACATTGAAGCAAACAGCACACTTCAAACATTGAAAGATGTAAAGTTAAAGTTGAAAAATTTTAACGAAAACTTTTCTGCCGTAAAAAAATTGAATTTAAAAAAGATAAAAGACGTTGCGCTTTTAATTTTGGATATTATAAATTTTGTTCTTCTTGTCCGTTCAATGGATTTTAAACGCGGGAAAAACCTAAGCTTTAGAAACATTAAAAAACTTATTCCTTTTAGCTTTATAAAAAAGTTCCTGAATTTGTTTAAAACAAACGGCTGATTTTTTGAAATTAAATAGTCTTTAAGTATAGCAAGACAAATTACCCTTTCAGATATTTCTTTATGTCTCATAAGTTTTTAAACTTTTATTAAGACAAACATTTTTAAGGGAGTGTCTTTATGCTAATAGAGAAAAGATTTCAAGAAAATGAGAACTATGCGCTGTTGGAGTTTCACAATGTAAATAAAGAAACTATCCCCTGGCTAGAGTGTTTAGCAAACGAATACCATTGCAAAGTGGAAAAAAAGGAATGGAGAAGCAAATATAATAACTATGTTGTATATGATTATGAGCCTTTTTGTTCCGAAGGTTTTGAAATTACGGTGACATTATCCTGCAGGGCGCCTGAATTTTTAAACTTTGTCAGATATTTATACGAAGAAAAAATGCAGGTGATAAATTACCTGAATGATTGTGTTATGTTGTAAAATTTCTATTTTAAACAGAGGCAAGGATTTTAACTCCCCGCCTCTGTTTTTGGTTTTTAAAACTATTTCTATGCTGCTTCTTTTTCAAGTGTTTCAAGGGCAGCTTTTACGGCTTTTTCCGTTGTGGTTCCCGTGGATAACACTTTCTCTGCAATTTTTTCTGCCATTTTATCAAGTTCGCTGTCTGAAAGTGTCGGGTTTTCTTTTTCTATAAGTTTTTTTGCTTCTTTTTGAATATCTTTTTTAGAAGGCTCTGCCTTTGTATTTTCAGCATCTAAACCTTCGGCTTCTTCGGTTTCGGTTTGGGCTGTGCCGAAAGAACCAAGCTGCGCCAATGTTGCTTCTTTAATTTGAGCTATCTGCTCTTCAATCATTTTTTGCTGTTCTGCAATTTGAGCTTCCATTTGGGCTAAAAGAGCATCCATTTGATTTTGCATATTGTTCTGCGTTGCCGCAGCGCCTGCGTTTCCTCCTGAAAAACCGCCTGTTTGAATATCAGACACAACGCCTGATAAAATTTCGTTCATAAACAATTCTTCAGATTCAAGTGCGCCGTTTCCGTTTGCATCTGCAATTTTTATCTCACCGCCGTTTGCATCTTTAAAAGTATAAACTGCAATTGAGCCGTTTGTAACATTTGTGTCATAGTGCCCATCTGCCTTGTTATCAGGGATATATGAAGTTTTAACGTATTGAACGCTGTATGAAATTCCCGTGCCTTGTAAAATTTTACCTACATCTTTTGATTGCATAAGGTTTTTGCCGTTCAAAAGAGATGCGAGTTTTGATTGTAAATCGTAATCTGCTTCTGTATCAAAGCTTGCAACAATTTCTTGTTTTAAAGATTCTGAAAGGGCGTTTGTGTAGTCTGCAAAGTTTGCTTCGCCTTTCCCAAGAGATGTTGTTTTTATGCCTCTTGAATTTAAAGACGCTACCCATTCGTTGTAATTTGAAACTGCATTTACCATTTTTTGCCCTTTATATTTTCTTATATTTATATAAAGTATATATTCTTTATATAATTGCCATGGTTTTTATAAAATGTTAAGAAATTTTAACAATACACCTTTTAGGTGGTTGAAGGCTTTGAAAAATCACATATTATAGACTTATGAAAACTTTGCTGCTTTTCCCTCCCCAATGGACACCCATAAGCCCGCATTTTGCCCTGCCTTCTTTAACAGGACAATTGAAAGCACACGGTTTTGATGCCAAAGGAATTGATTTAAACATAGATTTTTACAATAAAATCTTAAAGGCGGATTTTATTAAAAATTCCGTTATAAAGGCGGTTGAAAATAATAAAAATGTATTAGCGGAAATTGCACCGTTTATTCAGGCAGGGGCGCAAAAAGGGCAAAGTTTTGAAGATTATCCTTTGGATGTTCAAAATAAAGTTTTAAAATACAGCAAAGTTAAAGAGTTTGTCGAAAAAAAACAGGGGCTTTTGGTTAAAATCCCGGATCTAACGGAAGATGCGGTCAAAGTTTTAAAGGGCAAAGATTTTTATACCCCGGAAATTCTTATAAAAGCAATCAATATAATTGATTCTGCGCTTGAAATGGCCTCTATGCCTTATTTTCCTTCTAAAATAAACCTTGATTCCTATTCAAACCCTCTGTTTAAGCTCACTTTTGAACATTTAAAATATTTTGTTTTTGACAAAAACACAAATATGTTCACTGAATATTACAAAAGCATTTTGAATGAAATATTGGCTGAAGATGCCAAATATATAGGAATTTCAATAAATTCAACAGGACAGATTATCCCGGGGCTCACCTTGGCCAATATGCTAAAAACCGCATACAGCAAGGGCGAATGCCATATCAACATTGGCGGAAATTTCTTTGGCAGGGTAAAAGATGCCGTTGTTAAAAACCCTGAATTTTTCGACCTTTTTTGCGATTCTCTTTTGGTTGAAGAGGGTGAAAGGCCCGTTGTGGAGCTTGCAAAATATGTTAACGGCGAAATTAAAATTGAAGAAGTTTCAAATTTAATTTATAAAAAAGGGGATGAAGTTTTTGTAAATGAGACCAAAAAGCCGATGAAGCTTGATGAAATGAGTATCGTTTCACTGGATGGGTATGATTTTACAAAATATTTTGCACCCGAAATTATTCTTCCTTTCCAATCTTCAAGAGGGTGCTACTGGGGAAAATGCAGCTTTTGTGACCAGGATTTCGGGCAAAATTTTAACGTTAAAAACGTTGAAAAATTGACGGATGAATTTATCGAACTAAAAGAAAAATACGGAATAAAATATTTTGAATTCATCGATGAATCTGTTAGCCCTGCATATTTAGCAGAGCTTTCGGATAAAATTAAAGAAAAAAACATTGATGTCGGATATTTCTTTGATGCGCGCTTAGAAAAAACATTTACGGCTGAAACCTTGAAAAAAGGGTATGATTCAGGGCTTAAAATGGTACTTTGGGGCTTAGAATCAGGCTCAGATAGCGTTATGGAACTTATAAACAAAGGAATAGACATTAATTCAAGGCTTGAAATCCTTAAAAATTCAAATGATGCAGGTCTTTGGAACTTTGCATTCATCTTTTTCGGATTCCCGACAGAAACCGTTGAAGATGCAAAGAAAACAATTAAAATGCTCTGTGAAAATAACGATGTAATCCACTCTTACGGCAGAAGCGTTTTTACAATGGGTAAGCACACAAAATTAAAAGATGAACCTGAAAAATATGGCATAACGGCTGTATATCCTGCATTAGACGAATTTTCCCCGACATATACTTTTGATTGCATTGGTATGAAAAAAGAAGAACTTAATTCGATTTTAAAAGAATGCACGAAAGCCTGTGCTGAAGCCTATAAGAATCCTCTTTGGATGTATTTAAGGTATCGCGAATATTTATTTTTATACCTTGCAAAATACGGTAAAGACTGGACTTTGGGGTATAAAATCAACACGGAAAATTTATAAAATTATATAAAAAGGAAACAAAATGGATTTTGATGATTTTTCAAACGAAAAAGACAACACCCAAAAAATTTTACAAAACAGGGAAAAAATTAAAAATCAGATGATAAAAAAGCTTTCCCAGCTAAAATTTAATGATAACGAGATAAACGAAGTTTTAAACATTATTGATATCGCTGAAGCTAAAATTGAGGCTGTGAAAGTAACCCTTAACGGCACAAACATAAACACGGACGACCCAACACCCGTGATGAAGCTTGCGCTTGACCAGATAAGGTTGCTTCAAACAAAGATGGCGCTTGATATCAGGACAAAAATAAATGAAATTTTAGAATATAAAAACCGGAAAAACACTTGATTTTTAGGCTTTAGGCGAAATTGCCGCTTTTTTCCACCTGCCGGATTTTAAGTAAATAATCGATACTGTAACTGCACAGATTGATGCAATAGGTGCTGCAATTCCTATATTGAAAAGAGTTTTTCCAAAAATTCCGGTAACTAAAAAAGCCATCGGAACCCTGACCAAAAGAGATGCCATAAGGCTGTTTATCATAGAAAAAGCCGTATGCCCGCATCCGTTAAAGAAGGCGCCAAGGCAAAACGCAAAAGGAACAATTATTAAATCAAAACTGAAAGATTTTAAATAGCTTGCGCCTTGCGCTATAACGTTTTTATCAGATGTAAAAATTCTTATTGCAGATTCGGGATTTACCTGCTGCCAAATTAAACAAATAAGCCCAAAAACAAACGTGCAGCCAATTGCGGTATAAAGCGTATATTTTGCACGGAGCTTTTTCTTTGCGCCCATATTTTGCGCCACAATTGGAGTGAGCGCCATTGCAAAAGAAACCGCCGGAAGCATTGTAAAGCCGTTTAGCCTGTTTGCCGTGCCATAGCCTGCTGAAGCATCCACCCCGATAGAATTTGCAAGGGTAAGAAGGATTATAAAAGAAGTCTGGACCATAGCATCCTGACAAGACAATGGCAGCCCAAGCTTTATAATTTCTTTAATTTTATCAAAATAAAATTTTGTCTTTCTAAATCTGAATTCAAAAGAAAACTTGTTCAACCTTACATACAGACAAAGAGAAACCGCAGAAAGCCCCTGGGCAATGATTGTTGCAAAGGCTGCTCCCTTCACGCCGAGATTTAGATATCCGATAAAAAACAGGTCTAAAATGATGTTTATAAAACACCCAAGGGAAATAAACATCATCGGTGAATAAGAATTTCCAACCCCTCTTAAAATTGAAGAAAAGGCGTTAAATAGAAAGATGAAAATCACCCCGAAAGAACAAATTGCAATGTAATCAAGCGCACCTTGGTATGCCTCTTTTGGCGTTTTCATAATATCCACCATATTTGGCGCCAAAAAATACATTAAAAGAAAAACAATAACAGAAAGGCTCATAAAGAAAACAAACACCGTACCTACTGTTTTTTGAATGTCTTCATGCCTGTTTGCACCATAAAAATGGCCGATTAAAACGGTCGTTCCGGTTGTAAGGCCGATTATAAAAGACATAACCATAAACATAATCTGTGCGCCAATTGCAACAGAAGAAATTGAAGCACTTTCGCCCGTAAAATGCCCGACAATTATTAAATCGCACGCGCCGTAAAGCGCCTGAAGAAAATTTGCACAGACAAAAGGCAGGGCAAACAGTATCAGGTTTTTAAAAATGCTTCCTTCGGTTAAGTTATGCTCTTTTTGAAACATATTCTAATCTTAGATGAAACAAAAATTTTTCACCATAACCGTTTTGAATCAAATTTTAAAATTAAACAGGGTTTGAAAAATTCGGTCTTTTGAAAATTAAAGCGACACAGGGAAAATAACAACATATTTTTTTTCAATTTCTTTTTGAAAACTTTCAGGTAATTTATCAAATTCAAAAATATCAATTAAAAAGGGAATGTCGCTTTCTTCTAAAATTCTTTTCAGTTCGGAAATATTTTTTGTATTGTCATTAAAGGTTTTAACTGCAAGGTCAAGGTCGCTTCCTTCATGCACATTTTGCCCTATCCTGCTTCCATACGCCCAAATTTCAGCTTTTGGACAGTAATTTTCAAAAATTGAAATTAATTTTTTTAAATATTTTTCTTTGATAAAAAGTTTATCCATTTTTTTCTATGGCTTCTTTTAAATTTTTCGCATCTTTAATAAAATCTTCAATGAAAGAAAGGGTTTCTTTCGCAAAGGCTCTGCCGTAATTGTGGGCAGTATTGTTTCTGTTGTCCCGATATTTCATCCACCTTTCCGCTTCATCTTCATTTATTAAAGAATGTTTAAAGGCATATCTGAATAAATCTTTAAAATAAAGTGTATCAACCGCTTTTTTGCTTGAAAAATAAGGTTCAAGCCTCTTTTTTAAAAGCTTTCCGCACTGTTCAAGCGTCATTTCAAACCCTTTAACAAGAGAATTCCTGTACATTTCATAATCAATTGAACCCTCTTTTGATGCTTTTATCATCGAGTAAGATTTTTCAAGAGTTTCTATACATTTTTGCAAATATTCGGTGTTAATGTTATCCATTGTTCTATAGTATCACAAATCGCAGTCGGGCTCTACCCCACTCTTTTAAAATAAATTGTGGAGTGTTCTTTAAGATTAATCGGCACTTTTTCATCTTCCGCCCCGTTCAGCCCAAAACCTTCAATGATTTCTCCTTTGTTTGAAAATTTGCCGTTTCCGCCATATTTCACATCGTCCGTATTTAAAACTTCAACCCATTCTCCCTTTGGAAAATGTATGTTATAAGGGTTATTTGAGGCTGCAGGGTAGCTTTCGTTTTTAAAATTTGAAACGATGAAAAATTCATTTCCTGTCTCTTCATCTTTAGTATGAAGCCCGATTGCCCCGTCGTGGATGACTGCATCCCTTGTCCCGTCTTCGTTTAAAACAAGCCAGCCTCTTGTAAGCGCGGGGTTTTCGCTGTTTAATTTGTTCAAATCCACTGTGAGGTTTTTATGTTTTGCCATTAAATCTTCTGCAGCATTTGAATATTCAATGTTTCCAAGAGTTGAAACCTGTAAAGCCGCACGCCCCGGTTCATACCCTTTTTCTGTTTTTAAATAAGGCTCGTGTTGAACACTTTCAAACTGCCTAAAAAACCTAAATGGCGTTAAATCAAGGGATTCATCTCCCTGAAAAACCATTTTGGGCCCGGGGATTGCACAAGTTAAGGCTTGTGTCATTCGAACCTGCGCCGCACTCTGTTTAAAGGCCGACATTATTCTTCTATAGGTAATATATGCGCCCTTTTTAACCCCTAAATCCTTTAAAACACCATCATAAAGTTTATCATAAGATTGGTATTTATATTTTTCAAGTTTTCCTTCAGAAAGCAAAATGCACAAGTGTTCTGCCACACTTTGCGCCTTCTGGCATGCGACAATTCTTCTTGCCTCTTTTAAGGGCACCCCTTTTAGTTCTGAAAAATCCTTCGCTCTTTGAATATCATCTTTGTTTAAAATAACGTTTGAATTCAGATTCAATTTTGGCACCAAATATTTTACAACAGGCCTTGTTCCGTCCATATTTCCCGTTTCATCGTGGCTTGTTGTATATTTTACGGCCCTTTGGGAATGATAAATCGCATTTACAAGATCCGCCATATTAGAGCCTGAATATACTGCTCTATCCAAATTATGATGATATGAAAAATCCCACTCCGCATCATACCCGAGGTTTGAGAGCATTCCTCTTGGGGCAGAAGCTGAATTTTGAACGGCAGAATCTATCGTCTCGACATAATTTGAATGTTCATCTTCGCTTTTTCCCCTGCAGTGTTCATCGTCTAAAAGCGGGCTCACAACGCGCTTGTCGTGAAGTTCGTTATAATCTACCCAATAATCATACTTGTTTGCATTTATTCTTTCTCTGGAATCTTCGGCGATTAAAACCGCATCAGGAAAATGATAGTTAATTTCTGCGGCAATTTTTTTCATTGTATAGTCTGATTCCATAAACTTTGTCATATCAAGGCGAAGCCCGTCAACCTTGTAATTATCAATCCAGTTTAAGCCCGCATTTACAATATAATCTCTTACATATTTTGAATTTTCCCCTTCAAAATTAAAAGCTTCCCCAAAGGCATTCGGGCCTTTTATATAAGGGCCTGTTTTTTTAAGCTGCGCACCATCAGGGCCCAGGTGATTTGGGACATAGTCCATAATAACGTTCAATTCAAGCCCGTGGGCATAATCGATTAATTCTTTAAGCTTGTCGGGTCCGCCTCTGTGCTCCGGCGGGGCAAATTTATCCACACCGTCATATCCCCAATTGAAATCAAACGTGTTTTCATTCGGCATCATCTCAATTGTGTTAAACCCTGCAGCTTTTATCTCACGAAGCTTTTCCTTTGCAGCATCATACGTCCCCTCTTTTGTTAAAGTATCGATATGGAGTTCATAAATGCTTGCTTCTTTTATTCCTTTTTGGCCGCCCTCAGGATTTTTTACAATCCTTTGCGTACTTTTTGCCCAGGAAGCATTGTTTTTCCACTCATACCCAGAATGATCGTAAAGAATTGAGTAATTCAAAAAATCTTCACTTGTTTGGTTCCCCTGGCGCATTGCATAAGGGTCCTTCACTTCAACCTTTGTCCCGTCCGCTTTTTCAATTAAAAAAGAATATCTGTCCCCCGCTTTTGCCATATCCGGCGTTAAGCTTTTTTCCGTTTGAAAAACTCCTTCTCCCATATTTTTCAAGGGGTAAGTTTGAAAATTTTCAAAACCGCTATTATTTTGGGCGGCGGCATCTTTAGAATCAAATATTTTCACGGAAACGCTTTTTGCATCCGGGAATGTAAAAATTTTAAAGGAAACATTTTTGGTTTTGGGGTCAATCACCCCGCCCCAGCTTCTATGGTCTTCAAGTTTTCTTGTGAAAGTTATGTTTTGAAGAGGGCTTTGGGCAGAATTTCGGGCAGCAACGGGGGCAAAATTTTTCCCGTATAAAAGGTTTAAATTTGTAATTTGAGGATAGTTTAAAACCGGGTTTGATGCATTTAAAGATGCTGAAGCTGCCTTCGGGCGGTTTTGAACGGAACCTTGCCCCAAGTATGCACGCTGAATGTTACCAATTCGCATACGGTAATTTCCCTCTAAAAATATTTATTATCAACACAAAAAATTCTCTAATATAATGATATTAGCGATTTTAAAGAAATATTGCAAAAAGTTTACAAAACGCAAAGAAAACCTTCAAGCTGCATGCCGAATATCCCTTTTGCTATTTATTTCTCTGCCAAAATTTCCATTTCGGTACATCTTCGTAATAGAATTTTAAAAGAAGTAAATCGCCCGTTTGAACTTTCGCCTCTTCCCCTTCTTCAATGTATGCCAAAGGAGAATTTTCATAAACGTTTTTCACCCCTGAAACCAAACGGTTTTCGCCCTCTTCAGGGTTTATTATTCCTTTTCCGAAATAGTAAAACTGGCCAATCCCTTTTACAAAATGCCCGGCAACGGCAAGCCCCGCGCCCACGGCAGATTTTTTCACATCAAATGGTTTATACCCTAAAACCTTTGCGCTCCAAGCCTCTTCATCCACATTCTTTGTCTCCCCCGTGGAAGGCACAGTATAATTTAGGGGTTCAACAATTAAATATCCGTTTCTTTTACCCCTTTTCGGGTCAATTACTTTTGTCACCTTTGCCTTTAAAACGCTGTCTTTTTCAAAAACAATACCGTTTTCAAAGGTGTTTTCGTCTAAAACTTTTAAAGTGACAGTATGCGCTTCATCTTCAAAAGAAAAATCGCACAAACTTTCAACCACAACCTTGTTTGATGTGTCATCCCCAAGGGCAAATGACGGTGCTGCCATAAACAATGTGCAGCAAATTAAAAATAAAGCCGTTTTTTTCATAAAATTTTTCATAAAATTTATTATACCATTAAATTTTTGCTTTATAATAAAAAACAAGCATTAACAGACAAATAAGGAAATTTTTATGTTAAAAACGATGGATAGTTTGGTTTTAATTATTGATATTCAGGAAAAACTTATGGCCGCCCTAAACCACGGCATAAAAGAACAGATGTTAATTAAGGCGCCAAAACTTGTACAGGCCGCAAAAATTTTGGGCGTAAACACACTTGTGACGGAACAATACCCAAAGGGCCTCGGGCAAACTATTGAAGAAATAAAAAGAGAACTTCCCGATACTTGTGTCCCGACTGAAAAAACAGATTTCTGTGCCTTAATGGAACCCGGGTATACGGAAAAAATCAGGTCTTTAGGCAAAAAACAGGTAATAATCTGCGGAATTGAAGCACACATCTGCGTTTATCAAACGGCTGTAAAACTTCTTGAAGAAGGGTATGAAGTTTTTGTATTAAAAGACTTGTGCGCAAGCAGAAACAAGGTAGAATTTGAATGTGCAATGGATTTATTGAGCGATTTGGGCGCAAAGATTACCTGTCTTGAAATTGTGCTTTTTGAGTGGCTAAAAACCGCTAAAAACCCACATTTTAAAGAAATTCAGGCCCTTATAAAATAAAGGGCCTCTAAAAATTTTCATTGGAAAAATTTACCGAAGGTGTAAAATCCGCTGCATTATTTGCATAAAAAAACCTTGGTTTTAAAAGCGTTTCTATAAAAAACCAAAATGTGAAATTTGTCGGGTTTTAAAGACAAATTATTGTTTGTTTTGTTTGTTTTTAATAACCTGGTAAATTCCGCCGATTATTGCACCAATGATTGCACCAATAAGAGCACCTGTAACTATTGACATATCTTCTCCTTAATCTTCTTCACGTTTAATCGGGTTTTTAAACCTTGTGGTTGAGCCCTGGAACAATAAATCAAACTTTCCTGTCGGGCCATTTCTCTGTTTTGCAACGATGATACGCGCTTTGTTTTTAACCTCGGGATTTTCCTTGTCGTAATACTCTTCCCTGTAAATAAACATTACAACGTCCGCGTCCTGCTCGATTGCGCCTGATTCACGAAGGTCTGAGAGCATAGGTTCCTTGTCGCCCCTTTCTTCCACCTTACGTGAAAGCTGGGAAAGCGCGATAATTGCCACATTTAATTCCCTTGCAAGAGATTTTAAACCCCTTGAAATTGATGAAATCTGCTGGGTTCTGTCTTGAGAACTCCGATCTTCAATCAATTGCAAATAGTCGATTATTATAAGCCCCAAATCAGGATAATTCATTTTTAACCTGCGGCATTTTGCGCGAATATCCGAAACACTCACCCCTGCGGTATCATCAATCAAGAGCGGGGCAAGGTGAAGGTCGTTTAATATGCCTGAAATTCTTTGCCATTCCGCAGGCTGGAGTTCCCCTGTTCTTGCCCTTTGCGCGTCAATTTCGGCTTCTGCGCAAAGAACCCTCTGGGTCAATTGAATTTTTGACATTTCAAGAGAAAATATCGCAACGGGGATTTTAGACCTGATTGCAACGTTTTGCGCGATATTCAGGGCGAAAGCCGTTTTTCCCATTGAAGGACGGGCCGCAAGAATTAATAAATCCGATTTTTGAAACCCTGCAGTTAAAAGGTCCAAATCGTAAAAGCCGCTTGGAACGCCTGTGTAGGTGCCTCTATTTGAGCATCTGTATTCAAGCTGTTCCATTGTTTCATACAAAAGGCTTGATAAGGCCTCCATTTGCTGGGAATTTTTCTGCTGGGAAATTTCAAAGATAAGCTTTTCTGCCGCCTCAAGCGAAACTTTAGATTCGGGGTTTTTAAAAGTTTCCTCGATTATTGTGCTTCCTGCGGCGATAAGCTGCCTTTTTGTGGCGTTTTCTTTAATAATATTTGCATAATATTCAACGTTTGAAGTTAAAGTTGTATCAATCATCAAATCGTTTAAATATTCTATTCCGCCAATAGCATCAATCTGCCCTTTTGCGTTAAAATATTCCCCGATTGAAATTGTATCAAGGGGCTTATTTTGGTTGTAGAGGGTAAACATCGCCTCATAAATCAGGCGGTTTTTGGGGTTATAAAAACTATCGGGGGTTAAAATTTCAACAACTCTGTTAAAAACATCGGTAGAGCCCAATAAAACCGCGCCAAGAACCGATTCTTCCGCTTCAAGGTTGTGCGGCGGAAGCTTTTTGGATAAATTCTTTTTGCCCGCTTCAAGCTCCATTACCATATTTTAAAAATCCCTCCCGCTTTCAAAAGATTATAGAATAAACTTCCATGACTTGCAAATGAAAGAGGAGGAATTATGAAGTTTTTAACGGCATTTTTAGCCTTTTATATTTTTAAAAAGTTTACATTGGGCCCCAAAGGTTTAAATCCAATCGTTGCTGAAGGCTTTAGCGCCGTGTTTAACACAGGTGAAACATTTTTCAGTATCAAGGTAGGCTTTTTTAGAGTAACTTTCCAAGGTTGCTCCCGTGCGTGCTCTAAAATCGTTGCACAAAATAGGGCAGGAGAAAACGCCTTTTGAGCTTACGATTCTTGAATTGTGACAATCGAGCGCCTTTTCGTTGAAATTGTGGTTTTCAACCTGGTCAAAAGTGTTTGCTGCAGGGTTAAAGTAGGGAATGATTTTTAAATTTATATCTTCAAATTCAAAATCTATTTTGTTTAACATTTCACGAAAACCGTTAAACAGTGCCTCTTTTGGCTCGTTATAATAATTTACCGTTGAAATTATCGGGTTAAATTCATATTTATAAAGGCTCTGAATTGCAAGCAGCGCCTTTCTGTAGCTTCCTCTTCCCCTTATTTCATCGTTTTTTTGCTCATTATAATGGTCCAGGCTTATTCTATAAATTGTTTCATAGTTTGATTCATCGTCAATTTTTCTTAAAAAACGGGCTTTTTTGTCGTTTATAAGGGTTCCGTTTGTAAGAACGGTCACGTTTGAAAATTTTAAACAAAGTCTCAAAATAGTGTTAAAATCCGGGTGGAGCATGGGCTCTCCGCCTGTTAAATAAATGCATTTAAGGTTTTCTTTTTTGGATAAAATCAAAGATTGTTTAATTTTATCAAGCTGGATAAAGTCTTTTTCCTGTTTATACGGGTTTCTTTTTATATAACAGTGGCTGCATTTTAGGTTGCAGTTTTTTGCGGTGAGTTCAAAAAAAAGATTGTTTAATTCCTCCATTTTAACTTCCGGTGCTTGCATAAACGTAATTTGACCCTGGTTTTGAATACTTTGCATATTTTTGTTTCCATTCCTTAAAATAACTTAAAACTTATAAAACAATTTTATAAATTAATGGAAAAAATAATATTACTCTTTTGGGTGAAGCGGGTAAGTGTTTTAAAATAAAAAATATTAGACCAAAAAAATACCTTGGAGCTTAATGTTGTCCAAGGTATTTTTTAAATTTTGTCTGGTCTTCTTTTCTTTATAAAAGCTTTTTGCTTAGTTTGAAGAACCGGGAGTTTTTGTATAAAGTCTGATTTTAACGTTTGTAATCAAAATCGTTTTGTCTTTTTCCCAAGGCTGCATTTCAACTTCTGCAAGGTAATTTAAGTTGTTGTCTTTCATTAAACCTTTAAAGAAGTTTTGAAGCTGAGCGTAAGAGCCAATTGCCTGAATTCTAAGTTCGCAAACGTTATATTCGGGCAAATGCGCCGCAAACACAGGGTCATTTTCAGGTGAATAGTTATAATCGATTGATCTGATTTTAATTCCTGAATTTTGGGCAATTGAAAGAACGATTTCAAACAAAGGAGCAAATGATGCTTCTGCGCTGAATTGTGCACCTTCAAGCTCATAAATTTTCTTTCCGTCTTTCGGGGGAACTTTCGCTCTGGCTGCAGCTTCTGCCTGCGCTCTCAAGCTGCTTGCATTATTTTCTTTCTGCGCAAGTTCTTGTTTTGCAATGCTTGTGGATTTTGCCAAATTGATAGCTTTTGTTACTTCCGGCGGAACATACTTAAAGCCGAGGGCGATAACCACGATTACAATTATTAACGAAAGTATATTGTCTTTAATAATTTGGAACATTTTTCTTTTCTATATCCTTATTTAATTCATATCAACAGGTTCTAATCTCGGAAGAACCGGAGGAGCAACAGATGTGCCTGATTGTCTCGGATTAGCGTTGTTTTTGTTTGCCTGTTGGCTGTTAGGGTCTTGAGCTGCTTTTTGTGATTTCGGAGATTGAACGTTTGCAATTTCAAAATCGAACATCTTTTGGTTGTCATTGATATTAGCATCAATGTCATCCAAAGGCCCTGTCACCACTTGAAGCCTGTTTAATTTGATGCTTGATTGGGGTGATAAAACCTTGAGGCTCTTATAATAACCGTAAATATCATTTATGGTTGTTGATACGCCTTCAACCGCAACTTTGTTTCCGTCTTGATTGTAATAGTATGTAAGCCATACATTTGAAGGAATATCAGAGGCCAAAGAATCATAGAAACTTATAGCCTGTTTGTTTGCAAGAATAATACCGTTTATAATTGAATTGATATCGGCAAAACCGTCTTGAGAAGTCAAGGCTTTGATTTCGCCTTCAATTGAGGTCGTCCTGTTTTTAATTTGCTGCAACTCTTTCGATGACATATTTGAAACCATCATTGAAAGACCAACAAGAGCAATAATAATGAGTGCAATTATACCTGATAAAATGTATGATGCACCTCTGATTAAATCAGGTGTAACAAGGATTTCCTTGTCCATAAACATAAAGGTTGCATAAAGGGTTTGCTGTGCGGCAGCGCCTTTTCCTAAAATGTTTAATACGAGAAAATCTGACATTTGGCTGTTTGCAGCACCAATTGCGGATAATGTTATTGAAGATGCTTCCTTGCTTGTAATTTCAGGAGCAACATCCACAAAAGGTTTCTTCGCATATTTATTACAGTCAATTGTTTCAATTTTTTCATCAAAGATAATTTGTGTTTTTAATACTTCAGCACAAATATCATCTGCTTGAGATACGATTAACAACTTTCTTGCGGGGTAGTTTGGAAGAATTTGTGAAACAGAAGTTGTAATTGCCTGATAAGCTTCTTCATAAGAGAAAGACTTAATTGCAAGAGGAACTTCCTGATAATCTACCAATCTCGTGCCTACAAGAGAGAATATCGCATAGCTGTTTGTATTAATTAACAATACGTTCCAGCTTTGGTTTTCTGCAATTTCCTGAGAGCAAAGATTTGAGAAATAAATACCTCTCAAAATTGCACTGTATGCAGATTCAATACCTACAAGGTTTGAGCCGATATCAGCGAACACATCTTTAATTTCATCAATTGCAGTTTTTTGGAATGATGAATAGATGATGTGTCTTGTTTCTGTGTTGGTGTTAACGTTAACATCCAACCAAGCAGAAATCGGTTCCACCCTCTTAAATATATAAGACTCTTCCGCTTTTGAAGATATTGCCGTGTTGATACCGTCATCCGGCAAAATCAAAGGAAGATTCATAAAGTCAAAATGCACGTTTGGCAGTGTCAAAAATACATTTGACTTTGCGTTAATGTCAAGTTCGTTAAATAAGTCGATAACGGCACTTTTGAACGCACCATAGTCTTGAATTTCTCTTGTTGAGAAATTGTATTCTATGAACCTGCGTCCATATTTTATTACCTGATTCGACTTTCTGTCAGTCTGAATGACTTCCACACCAATGTTAGGTGTAACAGAAATACCAATTATTTGTTTGTGTGTTGTACCGGCAAAATTAAACATTGCTCATTTTTTCTTTTTTAACTCTAATCATACATATATATAGAATTTATAATACAATAATTACAATAAAAGAAAAATACATTTATAAAAAAATACAATAAATGGAGTATAAAAAATTGAAAAATTACATTTTTGGAAAAAATGCGGTATTGGAAACATTGTTAAAAAACCCTAAAAGAATCAACAAAATTTACATTTCAAAAAATATCGGACTTGATAACCGTTTAAAAAAAATTAAAGAAACAGCGCTTAATAATTCTGTAATAATTCAGTTTACAAATCTTAATAAATATTTGGAAATTATAAAAGAAGAAACGGGCGAAGATGTGAATTTACAAGGGGTTGTGGCTTCCGTCTCCCCGGTTGAATATATTACATTAGAAAATTTTGTTGAGCATGCCAAAAATAATCCGGATAAAAAATTTAGAAAACTTGTAATATTAGACGGCGTTTCAGACCCCCACAACTTCGGCGCCATAATTAGAACAGCAACCGCAGCAGGCTATGACGGAATATTAATCGGAAACCACAGAGCATGCCCCATCACCCCCGTTGTTGAAAAAACCTCCGCAGGGGCGGTTAACCACATTCCGATTATAAAAGCAAATAGTCTGTCAGGCGCTGTTGATTATTTAAAAAATAACGACTGGTGGATAATTGCTTTAGATATGAACAATAGTGATAATTATTTTGATGTTGATTATAAAAATATGAACTTCGCCCTGGTGCTTGGCGCGGAAGGAGACGGCATTTCAAAGACATTATTAAACAAAGCCGACTTTAAAATTAAAGTGCCCACAAAATTTGAATCGCTAAATGTTTCTGCTTGTGCTGCCGTTGTAATATATGAAACAATCAGACAAACCGAGTATATGCAGTAATTAATTGGGCAAATTTGAAAAAATAAGTTATAATGGCTTTGTTCTTTTAGGAGAAACTAATGAAAACAAAACCACAAAAAAACAAAAAACATAAAGAAGAGTTTGAAGAAATCGAAGAACAAACCGAAGAATTAACATCTGAGGGTTCTGAGGATGAAATTCTTGAAGTTGATAATAAGGTAAAAGTCGATTATAAAAGCGTTATTGCGGATGATTCGGTTAAAATTTACCTTCAGCAAATAGGAAAAATTCCTCTTTTATCTTATGAAGAGGAAATGGCCGTTGCAAAAGAAATTAAGGAAAATAATTCAACAAAAGCAAAAGAAACTCTGGTAAGTTCAAACCTGAGGCTTGTTGTTTCAATCGCTAAAAAATATATAGGGCGCGGACTTTCATTTTTGGATTTAATCCAGGAGGGGAATATGGGGCTTATGAAAGCGGCTGAAAAGTTTGACTACACAAAGGGTTACAAGTTTTCAACCTATGCAACCTGGTGGATTCAACAATCAATTACAAGAGGAATTGCCGATAAATCAAGAATGATAAGGCTTCCTGTGCATATGATTGAAACTTTGGGAAAAATTAAAAGGGCAACAATCGAGCTTTCGACAGAGCTTAACAGAATGCCCACAAAAGAAGAGATTGCGGCAAAAATTAATATGCCCGCTTCAAAACTTTCCGCCCTTATGAAATCGGCGCAAAGCACCATAAGCATTGAAACTCCTGCCAATCAAAAAGATGATTCATCAAAAATTGCGGATTTTATTGTGGATGAAAGCCACCTAACGCCTGATACCAAGGTGACACAGGAAAATTTGCTTGATGATGTTCATAAAATGTTAAACCAGCTGAACCAAAAGGAAAAAGATGTTTTAATTATGCGTTTTGGGCTGGATGATAACGGACAGAAAAAAACTTTGGATGAAATCGGCACCAGATACGGTGTTTCAAGGGAAAGAATAAGGCAGATAGAAACAAGGGCTATTTCAAAATTGAAAAAACTCTGCAAAAACCAAAACCTGAGCGGAAATTTAAAAAATTATATAGGGATGTAAAACCTTTTTGTTCTTTTTGCTCGGCGGGTTTTCACATAAAAAAGACTCTTGAATTTTAACCAAAACGGTTTATAATAAAAATATCGGGCGGGAATGCTCGTAACATTCCCTTTAAAAGCCCTTAATGGATGATTTTAAGCGCTAGGATTATCAATAAGATAAGCCATAGCGCTTTTTCACTTATGTGAATATCCACTTTCAGCACCACCTCCTTTCCCAACATTCATCCTGCAGTAATGTCGTTTGGGTCAGAGAGTTTGCACAAGGGCCTACCCAAAATTCATACTATCACATCGTTTTAGCCCAAAACAGTGCCTTTTAAGCACTATTAAAAAGCATTATTCTCACATTATCCTCTCCCCGGCGATGTTTTTTCCCACCTTTTCCCATATCCTTTTTTTGTGTAAAAATAAAGGAGAAACAAAATGGAAAAATACGTTTGCCTGCTTTGCGGATATGTTTATGACCCTGAAACCGGCGACCCGGATAATGATATCGCACCAAACACGCCGTTTTCAGAGCTTCCGGAAGACTGGAAGTGCCCGATTTGCAACGCAGGAAAAAGCCAGTTTGTAAAACAAAGCTAAGTTAATTGCCCCGTTTTCGGGGCCTTTAAAACAAACAACCCCCTTGGGGCAAGAATATGCAAAAGGAAGAAGTATGATAGAAGAAAAAGCGCGCGAAATCGTGAATGCGGCCGAAAAAGAAATTGAATACCTTTTTAAAAAAAGCGATGAAATCGCAGAATTTAACCAAAAAAAGGTGCTTGAAGCCTTTCAAAAAAATAAAATCGGAGAAGAGCATTTTTATACCGTAACAGGCTACGGCCACGACGATTTGGGCCGTGAAGCGCTTGACAATGTTTTTAAAGATACTTTTAACACGGAAGCTGCAATCGTGCGCCCACACTTTGTTTCAGGCACACATACGATTGGCTGTGCCCTTTTTGGCGTGCTTCGCCCGAAAGATGCCCTTTTATCAATTGCAGGAGCCCCTTATGATACTTTGGATGAAATTATAGGCAAAAACGAAAATCATGAATTTTATAATTGCTCCCTTCGGGCAATGGGCGTAGAATACGATGAAGTGCCGCTTTTAAACGATTTAGACGTCGATTTTGACTCTATCCCAAAATTCATAAAACCCAATACAAAAATGGTCACAATTCAGCGCTCCAGAGGCTATAGCCTTAGAAATTCCCTGACGGTTGCCGATATTGAGCGGATTATTAAAATTGTAAAGGGCATAAACCCTGAAATAGTCTGCTTTGTGGATAATTGCTACGGCGAATTCACCGAAAAACTTGAGCCCACAGATGTCGGCGCAGATTTAATCGCAGGAAGCCTGATTAAAAACCCCGGAGGCGGCATCGTTGAAGCAGGCGGCTATCTTGCAGGGAAGAAAAATTTAATCGAAATGTGCGCAAGAAGACTCACAGCGCCCGGAATCGGGACTGAGGGCGGTGCGATGTTTAACCAAACCCGCGTTATGCTTCAAGGGTTTTTTATGGCCCCAAGTGTCGTGTCCTATGCGGTTAAAGGTGCAATTCTTGCCGCAAAAGTCTTTGAAAACGTGGGTTTTAAGACACACCCGAAATCCGATTGCACGCGCTGCGATTTAATTCAGACAATAAAATTTGAAGAACAAAAAGCACAAGAAGCCTTCTGCCGCGCCCTTCAAAAGCATTCACCGGTTGAAAGCTACTTAACACCAATCCCTGACGGAGTTCCGGGGTATGAAGACAAGTTAATTATGGCAGGTGGAAGCTTTATAGAAGGCTCCACGATTGAACTTTCGGCAGATGGCCCTTGTCGTCCGCCTTATGCTGTTTATATGCAGGGGGGTTTAAGCTATTTCCACGTAAAACTCGCTCTCATCGGCATTTTGGAAGAGCTATTATAGGCAGATAAAGCTTTTAGCTATAATTAAAACGCTAAAACCCGTGTGATATCTAGTTTTCAAGCGTTTTTCTTGCTTCGCTTATCAAAATTTCAAATTCTTCACATTTTTTTATCATCGACCCACAAACCTTTTTACCAAGCCCTGCAAGGATTTCAGAATCAGGGCCTTTTTCGCCTGTTAAAATTTTTTCAAACAAAACCCTTGCTTCAAGGGCGCTTTCCGCGATTTCCATCCTTTTTATTTCCAAAATCGAACAGTTTTCTTTCATAATCCCTCCTTTTGTTTGTTTCCATTTTAGCATTTTTACTGTTACACAGACAGTAAACTTAATAAAATTTTACGACTACGCTGTAATTATGCACAAAGAAATTTATAAAAAGCTGGGCTTAAACATTAAGAAATACAGGGAATTACGAGGCCTTACCCAAGAAAAATTAGCAGAAAAAAGCAACATAAGTCTTGATTTTATGGGGAAAATTGAAGTTTCAATTTCAAGACCCTCCTTCAGAACAATAATCGCCATCGCAAATGCCCTTGAAATCCCCCTTAAAGACCTATTCGACTTTGAAGATTAACCTTTTTGCCCGCAGGCGAAAAAATCATTATAATGTCATTATGGACGAAAATGTCGAATTAAAAGTTCATAATACAAAAACAAAGGCCCTGAATATCCTCGAAAACACTAAGCTTTATGAGTATAAGGGCGTTGTATCAAAGCTTTTGGGGCTTACCGTGGATGTAAAGCTTCCGGGGCTTAAAATTGGCGATTTGTGCTACATTCAAACCTACACAGGCGAAAAAAAAGCAGCCGAAGTACAGGCCTTTAAGGGCGATGTGGCGCAGCTTTTGCTCCTTTATGACGGCGAAGGCATCGGCCAGGGCAGCCTTGTAGAAAGTACGGGCGGGCCAATTATGCTGCCTGTCGGCGACTTCCTTTTGGGGCGCCTTATAAACCCGCTCGGGGAGCCGATGGACGGACATCCGCTTGATGTTACAAACGCTGAATATGTAAATATTAACGGCTCTGTGCCGGATCCTTTTAAAAGGCCGATTATCAAAGACACGCTTTCCACGGGAATTAGAGCGATTGACTCCCTTCTTACAATGGGCACAGGCCAACGTATGGGCTTATTTGCAGGGTCCGGGGTCGGCAAAAGCACCACTCTTGGTATGATTGCGCGAAATTCAGAGGCAGATGTCAATGTCATGGCGCTTATCGGCGAACGCGGCCGCGAAGTTAAAGAATTTATGGAAGATTCTCTCGGCCCGGAGGGTATGAAAAAATCAGTCGTAGTTTGCGCTACGGGGGATTTACCTCCCCTAATCCGTATGAAATGCCTGCTTGCGGCAACATCAGTCTGCGAATACTTCAGAGACAAGGGAAAGAAGGTTTTCCTTATGACCGATACGGTTACAAGGTGCGCTATGGCAGGAAGAGAGGTGGGTTTGTCCCTTGGAGAGCCGCCCACAATGAAGGGTTACCCGCCTTCAATTTTTTCTTGGATTCAGCGCGCACTGGAGCGGACCGGAAACTCCGAAAAAGGCTCTATCACAGCGCTTTACACCGTTTTGATGGAAGGAGACGACATCACGGATCCGATTGTGGACATTGTCCGCGGAATCGTTGATGGGCACATATTTTTGTCCCGTAAGGTAGCTGAAATGAACCACTACCCTGCAATTGACACTCTTGGGTCTATTTCAAGGCTGTTTACAACGATTACAGACAAAGAACACCAGCAAGCGGCAGGCAAAATGCGGCAATTGCTCTCTTTATACCGCGAAAACAAGGACCTGATTGACGTTGGGATGTATCAGGCCGGTTCAAACCCAAAACTCGACATTGCAATTCAGCTTATGCCGGAAATTAACGGATTTTTGCAACAGAAAACAACCGATCTTGTTTCAATGGAGACAACAATTCAAACACTCAAGGATATGATGAGAAACGTAAATCTGTAAAAGCTTGTAATCACTGGTTTTTAGCGTTTTATTTTCGTGGATAGAGCAAAACAAAAGGGTTTTCGGATTTTATAAAATATAAAAAACAAGTTTTATGCCTTTTTTCAGGGTAAAAAATTGTTAACAGAGACATTTTGCAAGGGTTTTAAGGATACATATATGCCTTAAAAGGAAGGGGCAGAAGGATTTTAAACCGCAAAAGATTTTGAAATCGCATCAACTACTCGAGATACTTGTATAGTCTTTATTTTCAGGTTCTTAACACGCTGTAACATAATATCTGAGGTAATTTTCGGGATTATTGCTTCCTTAAAACCAAGCTTTTGTGCCTCTTTCAAGCGTTTTTCGAGGTTGTCAACCTGCCTAATCTCGCCCGACAAGCCAATTTCGCCGATTATTACCATATCCTTTTTACAGCAAATATCCCTCGTGCACGCTAAAACCGCCATTGCAATCCCTAAATCCGCAGCCGGTTCAATAATATCCACCCCGCCGATGACATTCGTGTAAACGTCCTGCTTGCTTAGGTTTAAGCCCACACGCTTTTCCAAAACCGCAAGAATTTGAAGGAGCCTGTTATATTCAATTCCCCGTGCAACCCGCCTGGGGCTTGGGTATGGAGTATTGCCCACAAGAGCTTGAACCTCTAAAAGCAGGCAGCGCGTGCCTTCCACGGTGGCAATTATCGTACAACCCGGGCAATTTTCCTCTCCTTTTTCAGATAAAAATAATTCGGAAGGATTTTTGATTTCGGTCAAACCGCAGTCGTCCATTGAAAAAACGCCTACTTCGCTTGTCGCCCCAAAACGGTTTTTTATGCTCCGAAGCATCCTGTATGTGCGAAATTTGTCTCCTTCGAAATTTACAACGCAGTCCACCATATGCTCCAAAACCTTAGGCCCTGCAATGTTTCCCTCCTTTGTAACATGTCCAATCACAATGGTAGTAAGCTTTTTCAGCTTTGCAGTTCTCATAAGTAAATTAGTACATTCCCTAATTTGGGACACAGTGCCTGAAGAGCTTGTTATTTGGGCACTAAAGACAGATTGAATACTGTCAACTACTAAAAAATCAGGCTTTAGGTCCTCAATTTGGGCCAAAACTTCCTCTAAACAGTTCTGTGCCGTGACATAGAGGTTATCTGAATTGGCATTAAGCCTTTGAGCTCTGAGCTTCACCTGGCTTGGAGATTCTTCTGCACAAATGTATAAAATTTTATGTCCTAAATCCGCAATGTTTTTCCCTGCCTGCAATACAAGGGTGGATTTACCTATACCGGGGTCTCCGGCCAAGAGTACGAGGCTTCCTTCGACAAAGCCGCCCCCTAAAACCCTGTCAAACTCTTCAATTCCGGTTTTTACACGAATTGTTTCATCAAGCTTTATATCATCAATTTTACTGTACCCCAAATTACCTGCTACAAGGGCGTTTGAGGGTGAATTTGTCTTGATTTCCACCTTTGCCTGGGTAATTTCTTCAGTAAAAGTTGAGAATTGACCGCAATCCGGGCACCTGCCAAGGTATGAAACCGTTTCATAGCCGCAGTTTTGACATACCCACTTTGTTTTTGTTTTTGCCATAAAAATCCTTAAAAAAGCCCTTTAAATCCAACTATACAAATATTTTACCGACTGAATATACTATAAATGCTACAACCCAGGCAATTGAACACTGCAAAAGCACCACAAGAAAAGCGTATCGCTTGCTTAATTCCCTTCTAACTGTTGCTATTGCAGCAACACAGGGGGTATAGAGTAGTGAAAATACTAAAAATACAAACGCTGAAAGCTTTGTAAAGACTTCGGGCAATTTTGAAACGTCCCCAAGCAGCACTGTAAGCGTGCTTACGACACTTTCTTTTGCCATAAAGCCCGTCACAAAAGCGGTTGCAATCCTCCAGTCTTCAATTCCAAGCGGCTTAAAGACAGGAAGAATAAACGCCCCAACCCAAGCAAGCAGGCTGTTTTGCGGGTCTGAAACAATATTCAGTTGGTAATCAAAATGTTCTAAAAACCACACAACAATTGTCGCAAAGAAAATTATCGTGAAAGCCTTTGTTATAAAGCCTTTTGCCTTATAATAAATCAGTCTGTAAACGTTTTGAAAACTGGGCATTCTGTAGTTTGGAAGCTCCAAAACAAAGGGTACGGGCTCTTCTTTGGAAATAAAAATTTTTACAACATAGGCAAAAATTATCCCAACCAAAATTCCGATTAGATACAACCCTAAAACCACCTCCAACTGGTTTTTTGCAAAAAACGCACCCACAAAAAGCGCATAAATAGGGAGTTTTGCAGAACAGCTCATAAAGGGAGTCAGAAATATCGTGAGTTTTCGGTCTCTTTCTGAGGGCAAGGTTCTTGTTGCCATAATTGCAGGCACAGAGCAGCCAAACCCAATCAGCATGGGCACAAAACTCCTTCCCGAAAGACCGATTTTTCTTAAAAGTTTATCCATAAAAAACGCTACGCGCGCCATATAGCCTGTGTCTTCAAGGATTGAAAGGAAGAAAAACAAAATCACAATTACGGGCAAAAAGCTTAAAACACTTCCTACACCTGTGCAAACACCGTCTATAATTAAAGAATGAACAATTTCATTCACTCCCCAAAGCGAAAGGCCTGCATCAACCCAGCATGTTACAGTATCCACAAGGGTTTCCATACAATCAGAAAGGAAAATCCCAACATGGCCGAAAGTTATGTAGAAAATAAATCCTAAAATCAGGAAGAATGAAGCAAGGGCGGTGTATTTGCCGGTTAAAATTTTGTCTATTGACCTGGACATCTTATATTCAGGGGTTTCATCCGGTTTTGAAACAAATTTGGAGCACAGATTTTCAATAAAATTAAACCGCATATCGCACATTGCAGCGCGGTTATCAAGGCAAACATCCTCTTCAAGCTGCTTTATTATTTGGTTACAGGATTCCATGTCGTTATTATCAAGATTTAACGCCTCAATTATCAGCGAATCCTTCTCTACAAGCTTTGATGCGGCAAAGCGAAGCGGAATATCGGCTGTTTTTGCGTGGTCTTCAATGATATGGAGGATTGAATGGAGGCATCTGTGCACAGCGCCTGCTTTTCCACAGTTTGGAGTACAAAAATCCAAACGGTGCGGATATTCTTCAAATTTTGCAACATTTACAGCATGCTCTATAAGTTCGCCTATACCTTCGTTTTTCAGCGCAGAAATCGGGATAACGGGGATGCCAAGCTGGTTTTCAAGGCCGTTAATGTCTATACTGCCGCCTGCTTTTGTAAATTCATCCATCATATTCAGCGCAATTACCATAGGAACGTTGAGTTCGATTAATTGCATCGTTAAAAACAAGTTTCTTTCAATGTTTGTGGCATCTATGATGTTTATAATGCCGTCAGGCTTTTCTTTTAGGATGAAATTTCTTGTAACAATTTCTTCGTTTGAATAGGGCGAAAGCGAGTAAATTCCGGGCAGGTCGGTAATTGTAATGTCTTTATATTTTTTTAAATTGCCGTCGGTTTTATCAACAGTGACCCCGGGAAAGTTCCCTACGCGCTGGTTTGAGCCTGTTAATTGATTAAAAAGCGTTGTTTTGCCGCAATTTTGGTTTCCGGCAAGGGCTAAAGTTATTTTGTCTTTTGACTTTTTTGTGCTTTTTTTATACTCATAGCTTTCGCTTTCACCGATTTTAGAGTGCTCAATTGATGTAAATTCAATGTTTTTGCGCGTTTCAAGGGTTTCTGTGTTAATATTCGTTATGGTAATTTTTGCGGCATCCGCTTTTCTTAAAGTAAGCTCATAGCCTCTAAGCCTTATTTCAAGCGGGTCTCCCATTGGGGCAGTTTTTATTAAATGAACGCGAACCCCGGGAGTTAAGCCCATATCAAGGATGTGCGACCTTAACGCTTCATCGTCACAATCAACAGAAGCCACTATTGCGCTTTTTTTTACTTCCAGTTTATCTAAAGTTAATGCTTTTTGTGTAATATCGGCAGGCATTTTTGACATTTTTCCTATATTTTCAATTTGAATTATAGCATTAAAATTTATACTTTAGTATTACAAATTTCTAACTTTATGCTAATTACTAAAACTTGAAAAATAATCTAGTATAGGACTATAAGCACAACACAATTTATGCAATTTATATCTAACTGGTGATGGCAATACAGTGGAACTGAGGATATCGGTTCCTTTTTTTTGCTTTCTTACACCTTCAAAATCACCTTCAGTGTGTCTTTTTGGCGGTTTAATTCAAACCCCTCAACCGCTTTTTCAAAAGGCAAAATTTTTGTAATTAAGGGTTTTGTATCTATCGCTTTTTTCTCTAAAAGCCTGATTACAGGCGAAAATTGGCCACATCTTGACCCGACAACCGTAATTTCATTTATTACAACGGAAGCAAGGTTCAGCCCTTCTTTTGCAGCAATTGTACTCTTTAAAACAAGGATTCCGCGCGGCTTTGTAAGGCTTAAAGAAGTTTCAAAACCGCCCACAGAGCCTGTTGCCTCGATTACAACATCGAACATGCCTTCTAAACCCTGAATTTCAGATAAAAGCATTGTTTTGTTGCCCGCATTTTTTGAAATATCAAGTTTGTTTTGATGTTTCCCGATGTGGTATAAATCAATGTTTAATGCCCCCAAAACAAGTGCGATTGAAAGCCCGAGCTTGCCGTCCCCAAGAAGCGCCACTTTATCCGTCGGCTTTATGTGCACCTGCTCGATAATTTCATACGCAGCGGCCAAAGGCTCCACAAACACAGCTTCTTCGTCACTCACGTTTGCGGGAATTTCAAGCAGGTTTGAAACAGGAAGGGTAAAATATTCGCTGAAGCACCCTTCTTTTTGCCAAATACCAAGGGTTCCGCGGTTCGGGCAGTGCCGCTCAAGACCGCTTGCACACCATTTGCAGCTTTTGCACCCCGCGTTAATTTCTCCTACAACTCTTTTCCCAATCCAGGATTTATCTGCATCGTCAAAAACATCAGTAACAACACCGGTAAATTCGTGTCCCAAAACGCCTTTATAGCCCATATAGCCTTTTGTAATTTCTTCATCCGTGTTACAAATTCCCATAAGGGTTGTTTTTATAAGGGCTTCGCCCGCTTTTAGGGTCGGGTTTTTATAATCTTCAACAAGTTTTAGGCCGTCTTTGCCCTCTCCCCAGGCGTTATCATATACCAGTGCTTTCATTTTCTTAAAATTCCTCCAAAAATTTGCATCAAATTTCCCAATAAATTTGGGTTTTTAATTACACCTTATGCACTTACTGCAGTGGTTTTCAGCTCTTCAATATATTTAACTGCAGTAACTCCGGCGATTGCACCATCTGCAACGGCTGTAATCACTTGTCTTAAAGGTGTTACACGAACATCACCCACGGCAAACACACCCATAGTGCTTGTTCTCATGGTTTCATCCACTTTAATAAAACCTTTTTCATCCTGCATCATCTGCCCTGAAAAACCCTGAACATTCGGTGTGAAGCCGATATAAGGGAAAACGCCGTCGGTTTCAATGTCTTTAATTTCTTTTGTTTTAACATTTTGAACCTTAATTGTGCCGACACAACCTTCCGCATTTGAATTAATCTCTAATGGCACAGTATCAAACACAAATTCGATTTTTTCGTTTTTAAAGGCGCGTTCCTGAACGATTTTATCCGCACGAAGCTCATCGCGCCTGTGGATTATATAAACTTTTTTTGCAAACTTTGTAAGGTAGCAGGCTTCTTCAACTGCTGCGTTTCCGCCGCCAACAACCACAACCGTTTTATCCCTATAAAACGCTCCGTCGCACACGGCACAATAGCTTACGCCTTTTCCTATGTGTTCAAGCTCGCCTTTAATGCCTAATTTTGCAGCGCTTGCACCGGTTGCAATAATCACCGTGCGCGCTTTATATTCCCCTTTAAGGGTTTTGATTGTTTTAATGTCTGAAACCAGGTCGATTTCTTTAATTTCTTCCATCATAAATTTTGGAATGTTAAATTTATCAACGTGGTGTTCAAATTTTTCTGCTAATTCCCAACCTTCAATGGAATCAAACCCGAGATAATTTTCAATCTCTAAATAATTTACAGGCTGGCCGCCAAGGGTTGATGTATCGATTATTGCAACATCAACATCCCCTCTTTTTGCATATAGTGCCGCGTTCATCCCCGCAGGGCCGCCG